>CAYGYY010000013.1:0-37657 GCA_964354265.1 uncultured Actinomycetota bacterium | reverse complement strand
CCAGTATATAATGACCCTGAAGGGTTAAATGATACTCTGGCGTCTCTTATCAACCAGGAATTTGATAAGGATTCTTACGAGATACTTATTGTTGATAACGGTTCCGGCGACAGGACCTTATCTGTTGCAAATAAATTCAGGGCAGAATACCCGGACCTTATTAAAGTCTTAATTGAGGATAAAATCCAAAGCTCATATGCGGCGCGCAATAGGGGTATAATCTCATCCACTGGTGAAATTATAGCTTTTATTGACGCTGATATGACAGTGGAGCCTGACTGGCTTTCAAAGATAATTGATACAATGTCAGGTAAAGATATTAAATATGCCGGCTGTAATGTTGAAATGGTGCTCAAGCATAGATCAGTTGCAGGCCTGTATGACTTAGCCACTGGTTTTAAAATACCTGAAAGCCTAAAGTTTAAACATTTTGCATCCACAAACAGTCTCTTAATAAAAAGAGAAATCTTTAATACTTTAGGACTATTTGATTACAGGCTTATTTCTGGCGGCGATAGAGAGTTTGGAATCAGGGTCTGGAATGCCGGTTATAAGCAATTATTTGCAGAGAATATAAAAATAATACATCCAGTAAAAAATAATATAAAAGATCTATACAACAGGTTTTTCCGACTGGGTCGTGGAATTTTCCAGCTTCAAAAATATTATCCTGAGTTATTTAAAAGTTATAGAAAAAAAATCTCTTTAAAGAATATGGTTCCTGCAAAACCATTTGCTTTTATAAAAAAAATGCTTCTAAAAAAGACAATATTAAAATTTTCTTACCTGCATATCTTATATTTTTATTTCATTAAATGGATCCTTAAAATAGCAAAGTACAGGGGCTATTTATATGAAAAGAAGAATAAAACTTAAATATTTTAAAAAAAATATATATAATGGTATATTCCTATAGAGATGTTCTTTGGATTTTTTTAAATTTAAGGTTTTAATAATAGAAAGAAATTATAAAAAAGAAAAGCATATATGAGTTCAGATAATTTTATTGATGATTTAAAAATCAGGAAGAAAAAAATAGCGGTTGTAGGATTAGGCTATGTTGGCATTCCTTTACTGATAAAACTAATGAGGCACTTCGAAGTAATTGGTTTTGATATTGATGACAATAAGTTAAGTAATTTAAAAACTGGAAGAAACCTTGAAGATATAACTGGTGAAGAAGATAGTGAAGGTATTGCATGCCTTTTGACTTCAGATGAAATAAACCTTAAAGATGCGAACTTTTTTATAATAACAGTGCCTACTCCTGTAGATATCCATAATAACCCTGACCTTAAACCTGTTATAGGGGCGACAGAAATAGTCGGCAGGAACATGCCCGGGGATTCTATAATTGTTTATGAATCTACAGTCTATCCCGGCCTTACAGAAGAGATATGCGTACCTTTGATTGAAAAGCAGTCTGGTTTAAAAAATATGGTTGATTTCTGGGTCGGTTATTCACCGGAGAGAATTAACCCTGGAGACAGGACCCATTCACTTGAAAATATCACCAAGATAGTATCTGCCCAGGATGATAATACATTAAGAATTGTTGAATTTATATATTCAAAAATAATAAAAGCAGGCATCTATAAAGCTGAAAGCATTAAAGTTGCAGAAGCTGCTAAGGTAATTGAAAATATACAGAGAGATTTAAACATTGCGCTTGTTAATGAACTTGCGATGATTTTTTCAAGGATGGGAATAGATACCACCCAGGTCCTTAATGCAGCTAAAACAAAATGGAATTTCCTGGATTTTAAACCCGGTCTTGTTGGTGGCCATTGCATAGGAGTCGATCCGTTTTACCTGACTTATAAAGCAAATGAACTGGGTTATAACCCGGAAATAATACTTGCAGGCAGGAGAATAAATGAAAACATGAGTTTGTTTATAGGTAATGAGATAATAAAAAACCTGCTGAAAAGCTCAAAAGCTGATGGTAAGTTTAAAATCGTTTTATTCGGCATAACTTTTAAAGAAAATATTATGGACATCAGGAACTCTAAGGTTGTTGATTTATGCGCCTATTTAAAACAATATGGAATTGATACTGAAGTTTATGACCCTGTCGCTGACAGAAATGAAGTTTTTTTTGAATACGGCATAGAATTAATTGAATACAAAGATATCAATAATATGGATGCCGCTGTTTTTTGTGTTGCCCATGATAATTTTAAACAGATCGACCTGTCTTCTTTTAAGTCAGGCTTTAAAAATAGTAATCCCTATATCTTTGACGTGAAGGGTATTTTTGATAAAGAGCTTGTGGAAGATTTCGGTTATAAATACTGGAGGTTGTAAGATAAGTTTTGATTTTATTAAAATAGATGATGAGATTAAGAGCCTCAGGATATTGATTACTGGAGTTGCAGGTTTTATAGGGTCAAATTTGCTGGAATTTTTCTTAAGCAGGGATTTTAAGGTAAAGGGTATCGATAATTTTGCAACAGGTTTCAGGGAAAATATTGACTTTGCAATAAATCAATCAAAAAAACAAAAACCGGAGCTCCAGTTCAGTTTTATTGAAGGTGACATAAGAAAATACCAGGATTGCGCCAAAGCGACAAAAGATATTGATATAATTTTCCATGAGGCTGCACTGGGTTCTGTCCAGAGATCAATAGACAAGCCAATTGACTCAAATGAAGCAAATGTAGACGGTACCTTAAATCTGCTGAAGGCTTCAATTGATAATAAAGTGAAAAGATTTATCTTTGCATCATCTTCCTCTGTATACGGGGATTCAGAAGTCCTGCCAAAAAGTGAAGAAATGATTCCAAATCCTAAATCCATTTATGCTGTAAGCAAGCTGGCTTCAGAGTATTATGTAAGGCTCTTTTATAATATCTATGGGCTTGAGACTGTAGCGCTCAGGTATTTCAATGTTTTCGGGAAAAATCAAAACCCCAATTCCATTTATTCCGCTGTTATACCGATTTTTTTAAAAAATATAAAAATAAACAGGCCATTGGCTGTATTTGGAGATGGAAACCAGAGCAGGGATTTCTCTTATATTGATAATGTAATTTATGCAAATTTTCTTGCAATGGTATCCCGGAATAATAATGTCTTTGGAAATTATTATAATGTAGGTTGTGGTGAAAAAATCAGCCTCAATGAAATAATAGGGTATCTGGAAAGAAAAACAGGCAAAAAAATAGAAGTTATGTATAAAGAGCCAAGAAAAGGGGATGTAAAAAGCAGTTTGGCATCACTAGTAAAAATAAAAAAGGACCTGGGGTATGAGCCTATTACAGACTTTTCTAATGGCCTTGAAAATCTAATGAATGATTCTCTAAGGTAATTTATATCGAATAACACAAAGCCTGGAACAATATTTATGTTTAAAAAAATATTTAAATTGCTTACTCCGCAAGAATTAAAACGCCTTTACCTGCTTTTTGGGGTCATGATGATTTCTGCATTAGTTGAAGTAATAGGAATTGCATCAATAATGCCTTTTCTTGCTTTAATAACAAATCCAGACATTATTCAGGAAAACAAATATCTCAGCTGGCTCTATGATACTTTGAATTTTCAAAGCACAAACAGTTTTCTAATTTTTATAGGAATAATAGTGCTGGTAATTTTAATAATCAGTAATTTACTTGTTTTTTTAACTTTTTGGGGGGAGGCGCGTTTTTCATGGATGAGGAGCCATTCAATCTCAACAAGGCTTCTAAGATTTTATCTTTTTCAACCCTATAGATTTTTTATTAATCAAAACTCCACCATACTGGGGAAGAATATTCTTTCTGAAGTCCAGGTTGTTATAAAAGGGGTAATTGTCCCCGTGCTTGAAATTTGTTCAAGGAGCCTGGCTGCTATCTTTATCTTCGCGCTCCTTGTTTCTATTGAGCCTGTACTTGCAATTTCACTAGTAGTTATTTTAGGCGGCGCATATGTACTTACATACAGGATTATAAAAAAAAGGCTGATTATCAGGGGTAAATTAAGATATAAAACCAATGCAGAGCGTTTTAAGGCTGTGAATGAAGCTTTTGGCGATGTAAAACAGCTTAAATTAATGGGTGTGGAAAATCACTTCCTAAAAAGATATGAAAAACCTTCAATTAAATTCGCCAGGGTAAATGCAACAACTCAAATAATCGGACAGATACCAAAATCTATAATAGAAATCATAGCTTTTGGGGGCATTATTGTAATCGTGCTTTACCTTTTAGCATCAAATAAAGGATTCAATAAATTTTTGCCTTTAATTGGCGTATACGCTTATGCAACATACAAGTTACTGCCATCATTACAATCAATTTTTGCGGGAATAGCAAATATACGGTTTAACCTTCAGGGACTGGACGCTCTTTATGAAGATATGTTTTCTTTTGATAACAAAATAAGTTTTCTTTCATCAGAAAAAGTACCGGACAGGTCAGCGGTAGCACCGCTTCCATTCAATAAGGTGCTGGAGCTTAAAGAAATTACATACAGTTACCCGGGGACAAGCAAACCAGTTATAAAGGATTTAAATATTAAGGTTGATGTAAACACATCCGTTGCTTTTGTAGGCTCGACTGGAGCAGGGAAAACAACAATTGCCAATATTATTCTTGGTTTGTTGGGCCCTGATTCCGGGAAAATCATTATAGACGGCGTAGAGTTGACTGAAGAGAATTTAACTTCATGGCAGAGGAATCTTGGATATATCCCTCAGGATATTTATCTTCAGGATGATACTGTCAAAAATAATATTACATTTGGAATACCAAGTAGTAAAGTTGATATGGATGCATTAATTAGGGCTGCAAGAATTGCCAATATCCATGATTTTATAGTCGAGCAGCTGCCACTAAAATATGAAACTGTTGTTGGAGAAAAAGGGGTCAGGTTAAGTGGCGGACAACGCCAGAGAATAGGAATTGCCAGGGCAGTTTATCATAATCCCGGGGTGCTGGTGCTTGATGAGGCAACAAGCGCCCTGGATGGAGCTACAGAAATGGAAGTATTCAAGGCAATTGAAAATATTGCCAAAACAAAAACTCTTATAATTATTGCGCACAGACTCACAACAATACAGGATTGCGACGTCATATATGTTATGGATAATGGCGCAATCGTTGGAGAAGGCAAATACGATGAACTGATGGATTCAAATAAAACGTTCAGGAAAATTGCAAAGTTGCGCGCTTAAGCAGCTCATAAAGACTCTAATAATGATTTTACATGCTCCAGTTTTTTAACCCCGAATATTGCCTTATCTATTTTAGGATGGTTCAGTACAAATTTTCTTGCGGCAGTTGGAAGATCCTCTTTAATACCCAGCTCTTTTATTTGTGATAATATCCCTTGAAGTCTTTCCCCTTTTAACCATTGGCTCCTGTGGTCTTCTTTTTCAAAAGTTGCGGAAGCGGATAATGAACCTGAAAGTATACCGCTTGCAAGGGGAGAGCGTGCATAAAATAAGCTTGGTTTATAATTCCTTAACTCAAAGGACCTGTCCAGAAGATTGGCATCATCCTGTATAACATCAAAACATTTTATATCAGTTTCAGTTGAATAGTCCCATCCCCTTGCCAGGCAAATGCCGGTGTATGTAATCCTGCCTTCTTTTTTTAAACCATTCATCCATGATAATATAGCATCATAATTATCTATACCACGGGGATTATGTAAAAATAATATATAGATACTGTCACGCTTTAATCTTATTAAACTTTGTTCGAATGATTTTTTTAAAGCATCAAGTTCAAAGCATTTACCAAAAAAGGGGATATTGCCAATTTTGGTGTTTATTAAGACGTCATTATCTTTGAATACAAAACCAAGGCAAAATTCTGCAAAGCCATTGCCATAGCTTGGAGCAGTATCATATTCTTTTATACCTGAAGAGTAGCTGTATTCAAGCACTTTTTGTATAGTTCCTGGCTGGACATTACCATAATCTCCGCTTAATCCCCAGGTCCCTATTACTATTTTAGACATCCCTAACTAACCTCACAAAATTTTTTTTATAATAATTCAATCTCTCTGCAGTAAGTAGGCTGGATTTAGAGACTGTTCTTAATTGGCCATCAACATTGTTTTCATATTCGTTAAAATAATTCAGTTCTTTTGCTTTTAACTGTTCAGTTGTTCCTATATATGGCGAATAAAAAGCAACAGTAATGTTATCCGGATCCAGGGTTCTATTTAAAGCTATGCTGTCAAGTACCATCTGCTCTGTCTGGTTGGGTAATCCTATAATGTTGTAACTTGTCCTTTTAATGCCCGCATCTTTTAGCATATCAAAAGCCTTAATAAGCTGTTTTTGTGAAACATACCTGTTTAATGAACCCTTCCTGAAAGACTCTTCTGCTATCTCGACCCCTATGCCGATACCATCAACTTTTAATTTCTTCAAGACCTCAACTGTTATTTTATTAATGCCTTCTGCACGTGTTTCTATATAAAAGAACAAATCCAGGTCTTTTATAAGTTCTGCGACTTCCGATAAAACTTTCAAAGGGATTGATAAGAAATTTGAATCCTGGCATCTTACCATCCTGATATTGTAATCCTTTGCGACATTCGATAATTCAGCGGCAATATGGTCAGGGGATTTATGGCGTAAATAATCTTTTGCATTTACTATTACCCCATTTTTTGACTCTGTAAAACCATAGTATTTTTGTGTAATTGTCTCAACGCAATAACTGCAATTATAAATACATCCCCTTGACATCTCATAATCGATTGCGCGCACTATGCTGCCCTGATAAGGCCTATAAAAAACCTGGTCTTCAAAAAGTGAATAATCATAAATCCCTATAGCGTCTAAATTAACAGGTTTTTTTGCATGTAATGATTTTTCTTTATTATCTGGCCAATCAAGATAATCTATGAGCGCTTCTTCTGACTCTCCGATGATAAAAATATCGATATTGGTAAACCTGGAAAAAAGATCAAATTGCCCCCCTGTTACCTGGAACCCTCCAGCCATTCTTACTGCTCCAGTTTTAATCTTCCCCAATAGATCGTTTCCGTATTGGATATTTACATATTCACCCTCTCCATGCAGGTGCGAGGATATAGCTGAAATAAGGATAATATCAGGCCTGAAATCATCCATGAAATTTTGCAGGTCTCTGGCTAAATCGGAGTCTTTATATGATATATAATTATTATAATCAGTAGGCAGGTATTGCATATTTGCAGTATTATAATTTAACTCATTTTCCTGCCATGATTTATAAAACGTGCAATCAAACAGTTTTACTTCATGGTTATGCTTTTTAAGGATAGCAGCATGGCTTGCTATCCAGATAGCAGTTATGCCCCTTCCCCATTTATTTGGGTTTAATAACAAAACTTTCACTGTCCTGCTTTCTTTTAAATATATTGGGAAAAAATTTCTTTTTTAATCAAAAGGGTTTTTTTATAGTATAGCTTTGACAGATTTAAAAATAAACATGATGTTATTTAACTATATGTTTTTGCTACAGTAAAATATTTATTCTATAATTACTTGAACCCAATAATAGATTTTTAGAATATTCATATATGGAAAAAATACTATATCTTCCTATCGAGACAATAGCGCGGGAACTTGATGCAAGACTGCTGCTTGCGCACCAGGCCTTATCGCGCGATTATTCTGTTATTATCGGAGAAAAAAGTAATGTTTTTAAGGCAGCTAAAATTTTAAAATATGGCATTTATTTCTATAAATCACATGGAGCCAGTAATTTTCCGGCTGATAAGACGGGATTCAAATATATAGCTCTTGATGAGGAAGGTCTTTTGTTTGTAGATGATGAACATTATCTGCGGAATTCAAAACCTAACGAGCTTGAGCATCTTGATATTGTTTTTACATGGGGTCCATACCAGAAAGATTTACTCTTAAAGGAAAACCCGGACCTGGCCGGGAAGATAATACCGGTGGGTAATCCGCGTTTTGATCTGTTGCGGGAGGAATTCAGGTCACTTTACAGCGCAGCAAGTGGAAGAATTTGTAAAAGATGGGGTAAATATGTGCTTATCAATACACGTTTTGTGCCGGGAAACTTCAGCAGGCTTTACGGTTGCAGCTACATTGATGCCCGCCTGCATCAGTATGCCACTATCATAGGCAGGGAGGCCACCAATGAAGAAAAAAATTTTCTTATTGAGGAAGAAAAACATTACATTGATATGTTCAAGCGTTATGCCAAAATGCTGTCGGCGGTCTCATTAAAGTTCCCTGACACAAATTTCATTTTGCGCCCCCATCCAAGTGAAGACATTTTAAACTGGAAAGAGGCATTGATTGGTTTGCAGAATGTGCACGTAATATTTGAGGGTACTGCAGTTGACTGGATAACAGGCTCGCTGGCGGTCATTCATACCGGGTGCACTACAGGTATAGAGGCATGGGCTTTAAATGTACCTGTTATAGCTTATAATCCCGGCAATAAGAAGGGTGTTGAACCGGCATTGCCAAATGAATTTGGTGCAAAAATATACAATATAGAAGACCTTTGCAGCATCCTTGATGAGGTAATTTCAGAAAGGTTTGAAAATAAAATCAGTGATGAGGAATTAAAAACTGCACGAATGTTCATTGAAAGTATTGACGGCGATTATTCAACCACCAGGTTTTTAAATGCCCTGGAAAAATTGCCTGATAATGAAAATCTCGAACTCAGGAGCGATAAAGAAGGCAAAAGCATATATCCAAAACTGCGTGGCATGGAAAGTGTAAAAACTTCTGTTAAATTTAGAATCTTGAAATTCTTAAGTAAATATCAACCTGCTATAAGAAAATTAACAGGAGAAAAAACCACGGACCTTATTTTCAGGCGTTTTAAAAAATATCCGGGTTTGTTTGCCCAGTTTAAAAAGTTTCCCGGGCTAAGATCAAAAGAAATTAAGGAGCGGTTTACCGTTTATGATACTATTTTTGAAAATAAAACTTCTGATAGATATTTAATTAGAAAAATTGCAACAGATACATATTTAATCAGCAAAAAGTCTTTTTAATAAAAATCTATTGGATGAATTTATCTTTTTTTATTGCAGGAAAATCATCTTGCATAAAAGCACTCTTTTTTTGTAAATAAAGGCCAAGACCAATAAATAAAATAAATATTATTATCCCTATAATATAATCTAATAAACCAGGATTAAAAAAGTTTAGTGAGATATAAGGTTCTAAAAAATCCAGGTTCAGGAATTCTAGTATTGTGCGCCAATAAATATTATATCCTTTGGAATAAGGCAAACCTCTTCTTCCGACAAAAAGAATTAATGACGATAGTAA
This sequence comes from uncultured Actinomycetota bacterium, assembly GCA_964354265.1. Lineage (GTDB taxonomy): Bacteria > Actinomycetota > Humimicrobiia > Humimicrobiales > Humimicrobiaceae > Fen731. The sequence continues at coordinate 28,413 of CAYGYY010000013.1, read as the reverse complement.
TAGGCTAAAAAAAGCAAGTGCCCCTATTAACCATCTTAACCATATAATCTTTTTGCTCGACCATAAAACCCAGCAAAGACCGGGCAATAAAATTGGAACTGCAAATTGTAAATAGCGTCCCGGAGGACAAAAACCAGCATGCCAGAATGTTATGCTTGATACTAATAATAAATAAAATAAAGTTGGTGGCACAATTAATAGAAATGAAGATTTTTGTTTTTTATACCAGATAAATAACCCAGTAAATATTAAAGCAAGCAATGGAGCATTAGGTAATAGCCCAACTTCAATGTCCAGCCATTGACCTAGCCAGCCTTTTAATGGATTTGCAATTAATGAAAAATAACCACCTCTTTTGGTCTCTTTAGCAATACCATCAAAATAAAATGATCCAAACCAGTAAAATTTCATTAAAATATTTAATACCAGGAACGCAACCCATGGTCCTAAAATACTATAAATGATTTTTCTGTATTGTCCTCTTTTAAACCAGTCCCTGAAACTAAAATCATTTCCGGATAAATTATTTAATTCAGATTTTTGTTTAAATATAAAGTGTAAATAAATAAAACTGCTTAAAATCAAAACAGATGTATAGACAATTAATTTTGAATGTAAAAATATGCTTAATCCAAAAATAGAACCTGATATAATAAGCCATTTATTTTTCTTGTTATTTGAAAATATTAATATACCTAAAATTCCAGTCATAACAAAATATCCAGATAGCAAATCAGGATAAATAGCCTGGCTATAAAGTATTACTGGTAGTTGAATTAAATATAGGATTACGCATAATAGGCTCAGATTTTTATTAAAACCAAGCGCCATCAGATATTTAATAAGAATTATGCTGAAAAATATATGAACAATCAGAATTGTCAAGCGGGGAAAGAACAAGAAAAATCTATTACTCTGGAAATTAACAAATTTACTGACCACTAGGCCAAGGCCATATCCTGGGGTTACAATAATCGATGTTAAGATACCACCAGGAGGGCGCAGTTCATCATTCTTACCTTTATACGCAGTGGGTTTTTCTTCATTACTATGATGTGTAAAATAATCTTTGTTTTCATAATTATTATCAAGGACCAGGTCACCATCTTTTAAAATACTGCTACTAATCAGTAAATAATGTACTTCATCCCCATCACTCCATCTATCATTTGTAATTAATAACATAAATAAAGATAAGTAAATTACTATTAGGATACTTATTAATAACGTGGTCCAGCTAAATTTATGCATAAATACTTCTATATAAGTGTTGCGAAAAACAAATCAGTTATTTAAAAAAGTCCTCCAGAAATTCATCAGGATCTATTTATAATTCTATTTTATAGCTTCTTTAGAAATACATCAGAACTACTTTATGGTAGGGATTCAAAAAATTTTTTTAATAATATATAATTTTTAAAAAATAAATTCTACCATAAATTATTATAACTTGTAATTATTATGCATCTGGCTTTAAGCTGAATATGTTAAATTATTCAATATCTTATAAAAATTGATTGCTTTATAAAACAAATTTTTTAAATTTTCTGGTTTTAACTTATTTCTAAGTAATAACTAAAGCGAATTAAAATTGATTTTACTTAAAAGTTATCCTATCACTGGCTATGTGCTTAATTGAGGATAAAAAAGAACTTGTATTAGAGGGTGTATCAAGTTTGGCTGCCCAAAAACATCAATAGTAAGAACTTTTCAGATAATAGTTTAAATAAAATATTAGATGGTTTATTTGGCTAGTTATACTATCATGTTACTAAGATTATCATCGCCTATTCAACATCTATATTTGCCGAGTTAATATAAATTTGCGTTGTGCTAATGTCATTGCGAGATAAAAGTTTTCTTAAGGTTTGATATTCTTTGTTTGCCTATAAGGTAATAATTTCACTTATCTGCTTGGCTATTTTCACTTCTTTTACAAGCAAACATAAATCGATAAGGTTCTTTTTTTCGCATAGCAGATTTCCCAATATAAGTTATTGAAAAATCTAATAAAGTAGTCTCAAGCCAATTATATGCATATTTGACTATGCTTTTTTCATCATTATCAGAAAATAAAGTATCTTTATCTGAATATTTTCTATTTAAAGCAGCAAATTCTAAAAAAAAGACTTTGTCAGCTTTTTTAGCAAGATTGGCAACAATATTACGAGTCCATTTGTCACCATGTTTTTTTATAAACAGATGGTGAACAGATAAAAGTAATATAGAATCAAACACTGGCAGTCTTTCGATTAAACCCACGCTTAGTTCGATATTTCCAATACAAACATTTTTCAGAGGTTCTTTAATAGATTGAAAGTTGATATTCTTATCGAATCCAACAGAAAAATATCCTGAATCGCCTGATAAACGTGTTATAACTCCAGCATTACAACCGACATCTAAAACAGACTTGACTTGCATTTCTTCCAGAATAGGTTTAATTAAATAAAATTTTGAAGACATATCTATTTTTAGTTGCCATGGTATTTTTTGGTTTTTTTTAGGTTTCAATATTCTATTATATGTGGCTGAAAATAGAGTCCTCTTCTTAATGTGTTTTAGGATTTTTTTTAACACCAATATACCTCCATATTAATTTTTGTTGTAATACAAACCAATTATAATTATTTTGCTTCTTTAGATTTTCTCCTTAATTCTGATAAAAAAGGAATTGCGCTTTTATGGACATATCCAATCTGTGCAGGCATTATCATCTCAAGTACTATAGCAATAGCAAATCTATGGCACCCATTAAAACTAAAAAATAATTCCCCATCAGGTCCGATATGGACCAACACGCCGCCTTCTTCCCGAAAATTTGTAGGATTGAGTTCCTCTCTCGTTTTAAACCTGCCTTCTTTTTTTATCCGGTTAAAAATTAAATCTAAATTATTATAACGTTTTACTATATCATCTATGTTCCTGCATCGATCATGTTCTCCTTTGACATCAATGTATTTCTGTATATGTTCATATATACCTGTGTCTTCCCAAGAGGTACCATTGATCCAGTGATCGATGCAAAAATTAATTTTACTGACGTCTTTAATTGGTATTGCCTGAGCTAAAGGCCAAGCAGATTCTACAACTAGACCTGAATTTTTTCTCTGGTATATCCCACTTAAGATATATTTTCCATCCAGACCTTTATGACAATCTAATGGATTTATCCATATTCTTTCGGCAAAAACTGGTGCTGCTTTTCCATATTTGATTTTGTTTTTTATATCCCTGGAATAATAAGAGATAAGAACTAGATTATTACTTATTTTATTGGATGCAGTTTTTAATAAAGTTCCATATTTATAATGTTTCTTAATATTATTTAGTAAATCCTCGAGCCCATATCTTTTACCTTTTCTAATTTTTATTTGTCCTTTCTTCTTACCAGTGTCTGCCACTTTTTTAATCATTTTATTATTTTTTAGCATTATAAGAGATCTTATAGAAACAGTGGCTTAAATTTTATAGATTATTATCCTATTTGATAATATAAAAAAACAGTAATATTATCAATTTGATTATAATGGTAGGGAAAATTCCTCCCTGCTTTTAGTTATAGATAAAATAGAATTTTTAAAGATTAAGAGTTGGTTGAATATTCTATTGAAGTTTTACTGCTCAAATGATTAAAATTTATTTTCCCTAGAACTTACCCTATTATTTATTAAATTTTTATCTTAATATTAAGCCATTATATTAAAATTGCTTGATTATGATTTTAAACCTTATATTTAGAAAGTAGTTTTTGAATTAGCATTATTATTAGTGGTTTATGAGCCGAATTAACCCATCCGATTGTATAATTAATAATTCTCTAAAAAATGCTTGAAAATAAAAAAATTGCATTAGTACATTACTGGCTGGTAGGCATGCGTGGCGGCGAAAAAGTTGTTGAGAGCCTGTGCAGGCTTTTTCCACATATAGATATTTATACGCTTATATACAATAAAGACAAAGTTAGTGACCTGGTTAGCAGTAAAAAGATTTACACATCCTTTATCCAGAAGATGCCTTTTGCAAAAAAGAAACACCAGCTCTATCTGCCTTTTATGCCTGTTGCTGTCGAACAGTTTGATCTTTCAGGTTATGATATAGTTATAAGCAGTGAATCGGGAGTTGCAAAAGGAGTACTTACAAAACCCGAGACATGCCATATCTGTTATTGCCATTCCCCGATGAGGTATCTATGGAATATGTATTTTGATTATTTGAATAATGAAAAGATTGGGTGCCTTAAGAAGAATTTTATCAGATGGTATTTTAATTATTTAAGAGTATGGGATCTGGCAAGCTCTTTCAGGGTGGATTATTTTATTTGCAATTCAAATAATGTCAGGAAACGGATTCTTAAATATTATAACAGGGATTCTGCAGTTATATATCCGCCAGTGTCCGTGGATGGATTTAAATTTTCTGAAAAAAAAGAGGATTTTTACCTGGTTATCAGCCAGCTTGTGTCTTATAAAAGGATAGACATTGCTGTTGATGCCTTTAATATATCAGGTAAGAACCTTATTATAATCGGGGATGGTCCAGAGAGAAAAAAACTGGTGAAAAAAGCAGGTAAAAATATAAAATTCCTGGGATGGCAGGAAAATGAGGTTCTAAAAGAACATTATTCAAACGCAAGGGCATTTATTTTTCCAGGAGAAGAGGATTTTGGCATAACACCTGTGGAGGCGCAGGCCAGCGGAACACCAGTAATTGGCTATGGTAAAGGCGGACTCCTGGAAACTGTAATTGACGGGGTTACGGGATTGTTTTTTGAAAAGCAGGATGCATTATCCCTGGTTGAAGCCGTTGAGAGATTTGAAAAAATTGAACATAGCCTGGACAGGTTAAAAATAAGGGAGAATTCTAAAAAATTTGATGTAAGCATATTTGAAAATGATATTAAAGATTTTATTATTGAAAAATACAATGATTATTGTAAGAAGTACGGGCTTTAGCATGTCGGTGAAATATTTTATATAATGTATAAGATAAGTAATTTTTATATAAAAATATAAGAACAGGAAAGAATTTTTCAAAGAAAATTTTCAGCTGGATTATTTAGGATATGGATAAATATACAATTAAATTAAAAAAAATCTATTTGTTTTTCATACTGTTTTTTAATGACCTGTTTTTCCTGATTCTTGCTTTTCTTATTTCTTTTTTTATAAGGTTTCGCTTCAGTTTTGAAGAAAATATATTAGATTTTATTAACTATTATTTACTGTATTCTTTTATAGGGATTGCAGTAATGTTATTGCTTCTTGTTTTTTTTAAATTATATAACCTTGATAATATTCATCCCGGGACCGATGCAAACATAAAGATACTGCTTACTGCCATACTTGGTGTTTTTATAATATCCACACTAAACTTCTATATAAACAGGGATGATTATCTCCTATCAAGGATATGGCTTGTTTATGTGGGGATATTTTCTTTCCTGCTGCTTGTAATAGGAAGAATAATAGTAAGGAGGATTGTAAATATTTTCTTTAAAAAAATTGGCATAAAAAGAAATGTGCTTATTATAGGGATAAATGAAGAAAGCAGGAGAATTGCAGATACTTTCAGAAAAGTGGAGCTGGATAATGCAAATATATCGGGGTATGTAGACAGCAAAAAGAAATTAAAGACAGAAGATGCTTTTATTAAAAAATTTAAAGATATTAATGTACTCGGCGCCCTGGATGATATCAGGTTCCATATTTTAAAATACAATATAGACACAATAGTCATTTCAACATCTGATATAAAATATGACTATCTTTTAAAGTTCCTTGAGGATATAAAAGATTTTGATATTGAGATTTTAATGTCACCATCGTTATTTGAGTTTTCAGTTTCAAGAATGAGGATGTTTGACTACGCTGGTGTCCCATTGATCCAGATAAGCCAGGTTGGACAGGACTGGAAGATAAAGCTTACCAAATTTTTAATAGATTATTCATTGGGTTTAGTGATATTTTTATTTTTCCTTGTGTTATGGCCGTTTCTTGCGTTGGCCATTAAACTTGATTCAAAGGGCCCTGTATTTTTTAGGCAGGAGAGATACGGGGAAAATTTCAGGAAAATAAAGATCTACAAATTAAGGACAATGGTGGCAGATGCAGAAAGCAACAAGGCTATAATAAATCAGATTTATGATAAAAAAGGTGGGTTTAAGATAAAAGATGACCCAAGGATAACAAAAGTAGGAAGATTTTTGAGAAAATCCTCGCTTGATGAATTCCCGCAAATAATAAATGTATTAAGAGGGGAATTAAGTATAGTGGGTCCCAGGGCTCTTGCTGTTGAGGAAGGTGACCTGCTGGAAGATTGGGAAAAAAAGAGGATGTCTGTCAAGCAGGGCATTACCGGACTATGGCAGGTAAGCGGCAGGAGTGATCTTACTTATGAAGAAAGGATGAAGCTGGATTTGTTTTATATACATAACTGGTCCATACTTTTAGAGATTAAGATAATCTTTCTTACTGTTATGCGGGTACTGTTCAGAAAAGGAGCATATTAATGTTTATATTAAAAAAAATAATAATAAAAGTATTTAAATTATAAAATTTTTGTAAAAATATTTTTGATTAATCCTCTAGATGCATAAAATCTTGTTTAAAGAAAAGAGAAGTATAATCCTTAATTCCATTAAAAATTTCCTGATTTTTTCAGCTTTTTTTTTGATATTCTATTTTTATCATAAGACAGTCATTTATGACAGGTTTTACCTGCAGACAATAGTCCTGTTAATGATATTGGGGATTTACCTGGTCTCAATTTTTAAATTAAAAATAGGATTTTATATTTTTGTTTTTTTAATCCCGTTATTAAATACAGTTTGTACCATAATCGGCATCAGGAATGTAAACATAATTCTTTACTTATTTTTTGCATTATTCCTTGGTTTTCTCATAAACAGGTTTAAGTCAAACGATGAAAATGATGCCAGGTTTATATATGAAACTGAGATTGCAAAACCGGTTCTTATTTTTATCATAATCCTTGTTGTATCTGCTGCAATAACCATATACAGATATGCAAATTTTGTACCTTTTATAACTTCAAAATTCCATGATTTGACAGTAAACAGCGCAGGCCATAATTCAACAGGGGCTATTACATGGACATTGCGATACCTTTTTTATTATATAGTCGGTTTTGGCTTAATATTTATTGTATTTAACATTTTAAAAACAAAAAAGGATTTTTTTATTACTATAGCAATAATATTCTCATCAAGTTTAATCGTAATAGTCGCAGGTTTTTATCAAAAATACTTTAATCCCGGTTTTGGCAACATTTCTTTCTGGATAGATGCAGGAAGGGTCAACTCAACTTTTACTGACCCCAATGCGCTTGGAAGTTACATTATTTTATTGTTTCCTTTATTTATCTCAACTATTATATTTTTAAAAAAATGGTACCTGAAACTGCTAACCATTATTTTCCTTCTGTTATTTTTATTTCTGGGAGTAATTAGCGCCTCAAGAAATGCTTTCCTGTCAATAATCATCTCAGTCGGCATATTTGCGATAATAGGTTTATCGGCAGCTTTAAGACATTTCATTAAGAAGAAAATTAAAGAACCAAATAAAAGCGCCCTACTGTCTGCAGGCGTGATTGTCTTGCTGATTATAATCATGATATCAGCTTTTGGCGGTATCTTGCTGAAAACAGATTTATTTGATCCCATTGCTGAAATTAAGGAAACCGGCATTATACTGGTCGATAGAGTCGGTGAGACAATCAATGTTTATTATGAGACTCTAAAGTCAGATGGTTTTTATCAGGCTATCAGGGATATATCTTCAGGCAGGGAAATCTTATGGAGACAAGCAATTTATATGTTCAAGGACCACCCTGTCTCAGGCGTCGGCCAGGGAGCCTATTTTATTGAGATTTCCGATTATCATCACAGATATCACAGGGGTTTTCATATACTTGATTTTGCAGGCAATTATTATCTTCAGATTCTTTCAGAATTAGGGCTTGTGGGAATCATCCTTATTTTATTTATATTCTTTCTTATAATAAAAAAATCATCGGGTTATTTTTTGGATAAAAACAAAAATAACCTGCTTAAAAATGAAGACTGGTTTCTTTTGGGGCTGCTTGTTTCTTTTATCAGTATGCTGGCCCTATTTTTTTTAGGCCCACATACAAATTTTATAGAAATCCAATTTTTATTTTCGCTTATAATAGGTTTGATAATGGCGTATATAAGGATAAATTATAAGGATGATTCAAACAGGAAATACACAAATAATTATTTAAAAATAGGTTGTTTAAGGCAGATAAGGTTTGATCTGCCTTCAGCTATTTCCCTGCTTTTTATTATGGTGCTATTTGTAATTACTCTTCTCTTTGGTTCAACGACTGACCTCTCAATAAATATCAAACAGACACTATATGATTTTGAAAATAACTATGGTTTTTATAGTCAGGAATCCAGCGGCGGGATGGATTTCAGGTGGACGGAAATCGAAGCAAGTGAAGTCATAGATAGGGAGGGAAATAAAATAATAATCCCTGTAAAATCAATTAATCCTGTTAAATATGAAGACCCAAGTTATGTAAAAATTATCATTGATAACTCGCTTATGCAAAAAGTAGTATTAAAGGATAAAGAATGGCACAACATAGAGATTGATTTAAAAGATTTTAACAAGGAAGAAATCACGCTGACTTTTTCTATGAACCATAGCTGGATACCCAAGGAAACAGGGCTGTCAAACGACACCAGGGAACTGGGCATACAGGTCGGGGAATACAGGTTTATAGATTGATTCATAATCAGTAAAAGAGATAAGTCATTTGTAAACAGTTAGAATGACAGCTGGTAAAATGCGCAGATTACTTCTATAATATTGCGGATTTGTTACAGTAGATACGGATCATGATAAAAAACAGGACAAAGATCAGTATGGGAAGCTTTGCTAAGCTATTTTAATATGATTACAAATTTTAAAAAGTTATTTTCTTACAGAGAGCTTCTTTCAAGTCTTACAAAAAAGGAGCTTAAGGTAAAATACAGGGGTTCCATACTGGGGTTTTTCTGGTCTTTGCTCAATCCGGTTCTTGTAATGCTTGTGTATTCATTTGTTTTTTCTATTGTGCTGAAACAGGGTATCCCGGAATTTGCAATTTTTTTGCTTTGCGCGCTCCTTCCGTTTAATTTTTTTTCAAATTCCGTTAATTATAGTTCAGGGAGCATAATAGCCAATTCAAACCTTGTTAAGAAAATTTATTTTCCAAAAGAAATCATTCCTTTATCTATAATGCTCAGCAACCTGATAAATTTCTTCCTGGAACTCTTAGTGCTGTTTATAGTGCTTTCTATTTTTAAATATAAATTTTATATGTATCTGTACATCCTGCCCGTTATCATTGTTGTCGAGGTATTTTTTGTTTCTGGGATGTCAATGCTGATTTCTTCTTTAAATGTGCTTTTCAGGGATCTTCAGCATCTTGTATCGATACTTATGATGGTCTGGTTTTTCGGGACGCCTATCATCTATCCCCTGAGCATGGTGCCTGAAAGATTCCAGTTCTGGATGCAGTTAAATCCGATGACAGTCTTTTCGATTTATTACAGGAACATTTTTTATTATGTCAAATACCCTGAGGGGCTTTACTGGCCTCCTCTTGAGATAATATTAATATTTCTTGGCATCACATTCGGGGTTTTCTTTTTGGGGTATTATATATTTAAAAAACTTGAAGACAGGTTTGCAGAAGAAGTTTAAAAAAGAGTGAAATGAAAAAAGTCAATACATTTTCTGGCAGTAAAAATTACAAAAACAACAGTGATGACGTAGCTATTGAAGTAATGGGCGTCACAAAACATTATAAAATCAGGCATCAGAAAAGTCCGTCACTTAAAGACAGGCTGCTAAAAGGAAGGGACAGCTTTGAGGAGTTCCTTGCTCTTGATGATGTTTCTTTTACAGTCAGGCATAGCGAAACTTTCGGTATAATTGGCTCTAATGGTTCAGGAAAAAGTACTCTTCTAAAACTTATTGCCAGGGTTTTAAGTCCTACAAAGGGAGAAATAGTTGTAAACGGCACTGTTTCAGCCTTGCTTGAGCTTGGTGCAGGCTTCCACCAGGACCTGACCGGCAGGGAAAATGTGTATTTAAACGCATCCATACTTGGACTTAAAAAAAAAGAGATAAATAAAAAATTCAACGATATTGTATCATTTTCAGAACTTGAACGTTTTATAGATATGCCGGTTAAGAGTTACTCCTCCGGCATGTATATGCGTCTCGGGTTTTCAATTGCAATAAATGTTAACCCGGATATCCTTCTTGTTGACGAGGTTCTCACAGTAGGGGACCAGGCATTCCAGTCCAAATGCTATAAAGTCATTTATGATTTTGTCAGGCGTGGAAAAACAATAATCCTTGTCTCTCATGACCTGGAGACTATTTCAGACCTTTGTAAAAGGGTCATATTCCTGAAAAAAGGAAAAATAGAACGTATTGGCGACTCAATCCAGGTGGTCAGTAAATACAGGGAATATGTCGAGGAACTTGAGATGATAAGAATAGCCGAACAGCAGAAAGCAGAGAGAAAAAAGATCTTTAAATCAATAATTGACAGCAAAAGGAAAGTTGTCGAAGCTGAAGAAATTGAAAAGCTTTCAAAAATTGATGGCGGGGGCGCTTTTGACAACAGGTTTGGCTCAGGAGACGCAGAGATTGTAACGGTTGAAATGCTTGATAAAAACGATAAAGTAATTGACTTCTGTAAATATGGAGAAGAGGTAAAGATAGCTTACGATGTTAAGTTCAATAATATAGTTGAAAACCCGATATTTGGCATCAGGGTTACTGACCACAGGAATAACATAGTTTATGGTACCAATAACAGGCTCAACGGTGTCAAAACAGGCATTTACCGGCCGGGAGATATCCTGAGGGTAGTTTTTAAGCAGAAAATAAATTTTATAGGCGGCGCTTACTTCGTTTCACCCTCAGTTGGCAACAATGATACCAAGACCTACTGTGACTGGATTATAAATATGATGACGATAAATGTGATTCACCGTAATATTGCCGAAGGCATTGCTGACCTGAACTCGGAGATAAGTATTGATTATCTTGACAGGGCAGAGCCCGAAACTTCCCTGTAAATCTCAAGGGTTCGTTCTGCGGTTTTTTTCCATGTAAACCGATGGGAATTTTTAAGCGATTTTATTGAAAGCTCTTTCTTGATATTATCATCTTTTAAAATTATAAGCACTTTAGCTGCAATATCTTCTTCGTCTGCGGGGTTAAAAAGTGTCTTTTTATCATCAACCAGTTCAGGAATTGAAGATGTGTTTGATGCGCATACAGGAAGACCGCATTGCATAGCCTCAACGACAGGAAGTCCAAAACCTTCAAAGATGGAAGGATATACGAAGAGTTCGGCCTGATTATAAAGCTGGACAAGCTCATTATCTGTTATCCTGCCAACAAAGATTATGTTATTTTTATAAGGGCTGCGGTTGTATTCTTCATAAGCAGCTTCACTTTTCCAGCCGGTTCGGCCGACTATTACAAGACTGTAATCAAAATGCGGATTAGCAGTGTCATTATGCTTCAAACGGGATTTCATCAGGTTAAAAGCCCTTATCAGTGTGGCATAATTTTTTCTTGGCTCGATTGTGCCGACAGATAATATATATTTTCCAGGGATTCCGAATTTTAGAGGAATGTTATTATCAATCCCAACAGGCTCTAATTTCCTGAAGATATTATCTGCTGCAAGGTGGGTGACATGGATTTTATTTTCATTGATATTAAAAAATTCTACAATATCATTTTTTGTGCTTCCTGAAATAGCTATTATTCTTTTTGCGGTGTAAGCATTTCTTTTGACTTCTTTTGCATATTTTTTTACAAACCATTCAAAGTTAAATTGCGGAAATCTTATAAAAGCCAGGTCATTTATTGTTAACACAATGTTTTTATTAATAGTCGGTGGAATCATAAAATCAGGGCAATGCAGTATGTCTGCTCTAAATCCCCGCAACTCTATGGGCGGAAATCCAAACCTGTTCCATGTATCAAGTTTTTTTTGCGTGGTTTTAAAAAGCTTGAATTCCAGGTTTTTAAGTCCGGCAATGCTTGGAGCAGTATTGACATAATCATATTTAATTTCTTCAATAAGCGAAAAATATTCATCAGTTACATATCTTGCAGTAAGTACAAAAGTATCTGCCCGGTCTATGATAAAAAGATTTTTTATAAGATTAAATATATACCGTCCGGCGCCAATATCATTTCCATGGTTTAAAACAGTAGATATATCAATTCCTATTCGCAACTGCAGCTCTCCTAAGTTTTGTTTTTAAAATAAACGCAATAATTGGAATATTGCTGGAAACTTGAGAAATCAAGGCAGGAGATTTGTTTAAGAGATGTATCATCGTATCCTGTCTATAAAATCGTGCACAGGCCTGGGCTCATATTCCAGTTTGCTGTGAAGAAATCTTTTTAAATACCCGGGCTCTATCTTAAATCTGGTATCGTTTAGCGCCTCCAGGTACTTTATGTATTCTTCATATTTGTGGTTTCCGGTTATTACGAAAAGTCTTTTATAAAGAAGCAGGAGATTGGGTATGCTGCATACCGGTTCATTGCTTACTATATCAAAAAAGTTATTTTCACCCCAGGAAAACTTAATTATTTCACTGTCAGGCAACTGGCGGCTTATTTGAACATATGGTCTCTGCTTTTTCAGGTGGCTTATGCTTTTATGCCAATCCCTGAGTATTTTTTTAGCTACCGGTTTGAGGTTCCTGTCATTGAGATTATTTTTTTGGATTCCAAGCTCATTTTTTATTATTCTTTTCATATTGTGGTTTTCAGCATTTTTATATGCCAGTTTCATGACATTTAATTTCTGGTAATAATATTTTGTGACAAAAGCTGTAGCTTCATCCCTGAAACTGTAAGAATATTTGTGATAGCATATCGCAGTAGGGCATGATTTGAACCTGTAGCCCAGGAGGTTCGCCCTGTAACAGAAATCCATATCTTCATAAAAAAGGAAAAATGCCGGATCGATAGGGTCACAGACAGTGCCGATTATATTTCTGCACAAATAATCCCTTTTTAAAAATGCTGATGTAAAAGACAGGCCAAACACATCCTCGCATGTATTATACTGGTCCAGGTCAAGCTGTCCAATCCCGTTAAAACCAAGATAGAAGTTATTATCAAGGTAAGCGCCTACGCTCTCTATATATTCCTTCTGGTAGTACAGCTTGATCTTGGGGGCAAGGCCGATATATCTGCTTTCAAGACCTGCAATGCTTTCAACGCATTCTTCAACTGCTATCTTATCGTATACCACGTCAAAATTTGATATGAGAATATACTGGCTTTCTGTATTTTTCAGCGCCTGGTTGACCGCTTCTCCAAGTCCCAGGTTTTTATCAGATTTTATTATCTTAATATCCTTATAGGTTTTGCCAACAAGCCCCAGCGTATTGTTGCTGGAATTATTATCGAAGATCATTATATCCATATTTTCATAGGACTGTTGTTTAAGGGAGTCAAGACATTCTTTCATGCATGGATATGATGAATTATAATTGATTATTATTACAGTTACCTTCTTATATATTGCTTTTTCAATGTTTTCAAGCGCTGCCTGGCTTTCTGCTTCACTTAAAACAGCAGGTTTTATTTCACTTTGTTTTTTTAATTCTGTTTCAGGTCTGATGTCCAGGATTTTCCTTATTTCATTATCATATTGTTTAATGCTGTTCTGCCAGAAAAATTTTTTTATAAATTCCCCTGCATCAAAACCCATGTTAAGCCTGAGAGCTTTATCTTCAGACAGTATCCTTACCTTTTCTGCAAATTCATCTTTTCCTGTCACCAGATATCCGGTATGGCCGTTTAACATGATCTCCGGGTGAGCGCCAATGTCATAGCAAATAACAGGTTTTCCAAAATATTGCGCTTCACCTACAGGAAGGTCAAAACCCTCCCATTTGGAGCATGTCGCATAGATATCACAGGAGGAATAAATAAGCGGCATATCGGACTCGGGAGCATTAGGAAGGCATAGGACTCCCTGGTTTTTAAGAAGCTCTGCATCATTCTTGGATCCATAGCCAACAGCAAGAAGTTTCACTTTTGGGTTTTGAAGGATCACCTGCTGATAGATATCCACCAGTTCGGCCAATCCTTTATAGGGCTGGTTTTTAAGGTTTAACCTGCCGACATATAAGAGCAGGACATCATCATCTTCCATATTTAAAAATCGCCTGAATTCCTTAATATTATTATCTGTAAGTCTGCTGTCCTGGTAATGGTCTATGCCGTTATAGATAAATGTCCCTTTTTTTTGGATATAACCCGGAAGTTGTCCAAGCAGATATTCTGATACGCATACCACTTTTTTGGCTTTCCTGAAATATGACAGGTTCTGTGAAACCTGCATGTACTTTAAAAAGATTTTTCTTTTAAGTGGAAGGCCTTCTGAAGTTATTATGCCATGGTCGACAACAATCGAAGGTTTTTTTAATTTAGGGATGATACTGTAGAAAGGGAATGATTGGACAATAAAAAGATCAGTGTCCCTGGAATTGAAAAAATCTGCAAATTTTCTTACCCTTCGTTCAAGTGCTAAAAAATTGCCCATTCCTATTGGGGGAAGCATATATATCTTATAGGACTTCCGTTCGGTAAAAGTCTCGTCTATAAAGTTGGCGTAAACCTCTGTGAAATAACCTTTCCTTGCAAGCTCATCCGCCACCCTGTCCACAACAAGGTCTACACCATGGCCCTTAATCATCCTGTCAGTAAGAAAAGTAATCCTGGGTTGTTTCATAAAACAATTTTAACATTAATAATTATTTATATTAAATATTTTCTTATGAAATAAGCACATAAATAACTTAAGAGCGACAATATCGCAGAATAACAATATGCACCTGAACAACATTGTTGTTTATATTAAATTGTTTGTTATAATTTTAAAACAAAATATGATATTTAATATTTCGATCAGGAGAAATCTGCATGGAGAATTTTATGAATTTTCCCCTTATTTCAATAATTACAGTAAATTTAAACGGAAAAGATTATCTTGAAGCCCTGCTTTCAAGTATTTCTGATATTGATTACCCAAAAGATAAGCTTGAGATTATTGTAGTCGATAACGGCTCCAGCGACGGTTCCAGGGAGCATATTTCTGCCAATCACCCCGGTGTCAAGCTGATAGCCAATACTTATAATGCCGGATTTGCAGCTGCAAACAACCAGGGGGCAAAAACTGCAAGCGGGGACTATGTTGCGTTTCTAAACAATGATACAAAGGTGGACAGGCGGTGGCTCATTGAGCTCTTAAAACCTGTTTATAATGACAGGACAACAGTGTGCGCTGGTTCAAAAGTACTCTCAATAGATGGCAAAAACCTTGATTTTGCAGGCTCAATGATAAATTTTGAAGGAAAAGGTTTCCAGGTCGATTACGGGTTAAATATCGAAAAGGATGCGCACAAGCAGAATGAGTATCTGCCCTTTGCAAATGGCGGCGCTATGCTGGTGGACAGGCAGGTATTCCTTGAATCAGGCGGTTTTGACGAGGATTTTTTTGCTTATTATGAAGATGTTGATTTTGGCTGGAGATTGTGGGTACTGGGATACAGGGTCGTATTTGCGCCCGCTTCTATCGTCTATCATGTGCACCACGGGACCTCCAGGATATTCAGCGACGATAGACTGAGGTTTTTAAAAGAAAGGAACGCTCTTTACTCAGTGTTTAAAAATTATGATGACGAAAATCTTGCAAAAGTCTTTAGCGGAACACTTGCAAGTATTTATGGAAGGATTTTTGTCGATTTTAATTTTGATTACAAAAAATATTATGACTTTTCAATTCATGAACTTAAAGATGAAGTTAGTCCTGAAGGGCTTGTTAAGGCCCCACAGAAACCAGGAATTGAAAGTATTGAAAGTGAAGACCCTGTCATTATAAATAAGCAGCCATTAAGTTCATTAATGGCAGTAAAGAATTTCCTTGATGAATTGCCTAAACTAAAGCAAAAACGCTCATTGATACAGTCAAAAAGAAGAAGGGACGACAAGGCTGTTTTTACTTATTTTAAGGGACAGTTCCTTTCTGTTTCTCCAGATGCGGAGTACCAGAGAAACCAGATCGAAATACTGAAATCACTTGGAATATATGAAATATTCGAAAAACAGATAGGAAGGAAACTCCTGATAATTTCAAGTGAAGTTGTCTCAAACCTTATGGCAGGGCCCGCCATAAGGGTATGGAATTTTGCAAAAGTCCTTTCAGAGTATATGAACGTTACCCTTGCAATTCCTAATGAACCGGATGTTTTACAGCAGGTTTTTAATATAGTGCAGTATAAGGATGAAGCCTCAATAAGGTCATTGCTGGAGCAAAATGACATAGTTCTTTGCGGAGGCATGGTCTTTTCAAAATTCAGGAGCATACGCAAATCAGACAAATATATAATAATGGATATATATGACCCATATAACCTGGCGACCCTTGCAGAATATGGCGATGAAACAATAGAAAAGCAGCTTGAAGTTTATAAATCGGTTCATTTTATTACCAATGAAACACTTTATTATGGTGATTTCTATATTTGCGCCTCAGAGCGCCAGAGGGATTTCTGGCTTGGGATGCTTTCTGCGCTTAACAGGGTAAATCCATATTCATACAACCAGGATCCGGCCATGAGGAAACTCATTGATGTCGTGCCTTTCGGCCTGCCTTCAAATAAGCCGCTTCATACAGAAACAGTACTGAAAGGGAAGGTCGAAGGCATAAGTAAGGAAGATTTTGTGATAATCTGGGGTGGAGGCATTTATAACTGGTTCGATCCCCTGACTCTTATAAAAGCCATGTCGATTGTTTGGACAAAGAGAAAGGATATAAAACTATATTTTCTCGGGGTCAAACATCCGAATCCTCAGGTCAAAGAAGTAGCCATGGCCACTGAAACCGTCGAGCTTGCAAAAAAAACGGGGGTTTTTGAAAAAAACACCTTTTTCAATTTCGGGTGGGTCGAATATGAAAAACGCCAAAATTATTTCCTTGAATCGGATACAGGCATAATCACGCACCCCGAACATATAGAGACAAGATTTGCTTTTCGCACAAGGATACTTGACTATCTCTGGACAGGGCTGCCTGTCATATCTACAAAAGGCGACAGTTTAAGCGATATGGTTGAAAGCCGGAATCTTGGCATTACAGTAAATGCGCAAAATGCAGACGAGCTTGCGGCTGCAATAATCCGAATGGCGGAGGACAGGGTTTTTTACCGCAATTGTAAAGATAACGTGAAAAACGTTTCAGAGAGTTTTACCTGGGAAAAAATATGCAGACCACTTATAGATTTTTGTATTGATCCTGTCTCCAGCGCAGTGAGGGAAACATTAAGGCCGGACCAGGTGCATACAAGCGTAGACGTGCTTGATATTGCCGGCCCGGGTACTGGCGGGGGCTGCTCTGGCATTTCCAGGTCAAAGGGGTGTCTTTTTAGAAGATTTTTTTATCATCTTTTTAAAAGCGGCCCCAGAAAAACGCTTGAAGTCTCCAAAAATTATTTGAGAAGCAAGTAGTCCAAAACAGGATTTATATGAAAAATAATCTTATATTAAAACTTTTAATAATATTTCTATTAATAATACTTTTTATTGTTTTTTTTACTATTGCATGTGAACCGATACCCCTGGCAGATAAATTGCAGCAGCAAGCCGCCCCAGGCGGTACTGCAGCATTTTCGGAATCATATATGGAAATATCAGATGTAAATGGGGGCGACATATATCCGGGTGAGAAGCTGAGAGCACTAATATATATTATAAACAGCGGCAACAGTTTTGCAAAAGATGTTAAAGTGGATATTGAATTACCTGATATGATAATTTTTGAAAACAATGCCACTGATATGGTCATAGATTCTGTCGCTCCGGGAGAATCAAAGTCCCTGGAAATACCATTAGAAGTCATACAGGATGTCCCCGCAGATATTGAAGGCATCTGCCGGCTCATTATTAACAGAGGAACGCCTGAAGAATTCACCGGCGACCCCCAAAGCCTGCTTGTTTTTGGAGTCGGTATATACGAAAGAGACGAAATACCGATAATAGGATTACATGCAATCGAGGAAAAAATAGAGATCCCTATAGAATTATCAACCTTTTACTTTGATGTATTGTGCCGCACTCTTAAGGAATTCGGATTTGAGACTATTACTTTCAAGGACCTTCTAGACCATATAGATTATGGCAGGGTGCTGCCGGAAAAAAGTGTAATAATTACCTCAGACGATGGCTTTGGGGACCTTTATACAAATGCTTTACCTGTCCTGAAGAAATATGGTTATAAGATGACAGTTTTTCTGGTAACTGATTTTATAAAAGACACGGATGCCGAAAGAGTCACGAATTATTATGACCAGGACCGGCCAGTACCTATGCGTCCGATGCTGATATGGCCTGAAGTAGAAGAAATGGATGATTATGGGATTGAATTTTTATCGCACTCTGCAAACCATATACATCTTGGCACTGCTTCAGATGAGGAATTTATTGATGAGCTGACCAAATCAAAGAGTGATATAGAATCCCGCCTTGGTAAACCTGTATTATTTTTTGCATGGCCTTATGATAACAACTCTCCTGAAAAATTGCCCCTGCTTCCTTCGCTCGGGTATCGCGGGGCGGTAAGGTACTGGGGAGGAATAGAAACAGTAAGCACTATGGACTTGAATAATATAAAGAGGGTAGAGTTTAATAGCCTTGTCAATCCTGCCGGTTATGCCAGTTATTTGAATCTATATGAGGTCCAAATAAGCAGTAAAATAGAAGGCGGGGAAGTAAAAAAAGATGAAGAATTCTTGCTGGAATACATGATTAAAAATAATGATGACATGCCGCTTCCTATATCTTCATTTGAACTTGAGCTCCCCGAAAGCATTGAGCTGACGGGGTTGGGAGATGACAGTTATCTTACCCAATATCCTGCATACCAGGATGGGATATATATGTGGGTCAGCGACCAGTATGAAGTAAAAGCAGGTGAAGAAATAAGCATCAAGTTAAAACTTGCAGGCAACCTGCCGGGAGCTGCAGCTATCAAGTTCAGGATAACAGCATATAACGGTTATATTAATGCAGAAGATGTTGAAGTAGAGATAGAATGATATGCAGTGACACAACCATTTATTTTAATCCACTATTTGAAATTCTATATCTTCAGCTTCAAAATAAGAATTCTGTGAAGTTATTTGAAAATCAATTTCAGCATCTCCTGGCGTTGCTGCCTGCAGCTCGATGATTATATTTAACTCACTCTCAGAATCTACAGGAAAGGTTTTTACCCACATATATTTGCCCCGTGAAAGAGAAGGTTCGATTGTTATGGAGCCGCTTTCATCCACACCTGTATAGCGCAGGGTATCGCTGATTTCAAGCTCAATAGAAGTTACGTCGATGCTTTCCTTGTTTTTATTTATTATGCGATATTCAACCTTGAATTTTTCCCCGAACTGAATTTTTTCCCGGGTAAAATCATGAATGATTTCCAGCTCTTTTTTTTCACCTGCATAATCGTAGAACACAATATATTCATCCATTCTATCCCAGGTGTAGCCGGATATTTTTTCTATATTAAAATAAGGTTTAAGCTCTTCTTCCAGTCCTACAAAATAAATCTTTTTGCCGTCAGCCAGGTCCTTATAAATATTTTCAGCAGAATATCTTTCATCCTTATTAGTTATGAAAGTAATGTTCTTGTCCGCCTTTTCATATGTATTTATGAACTCGCCTATATTGGAGGATGAGGATGAAACATACAGCACGGAGTTATTTTCAATATGGTTTAATATGTCTTCCCAGAAGGTATATATTTCGGCAGGCTGCGACAAATCTGCAGCCGGATAATTTTTTATCGCAAGCATGACAGGCGATAACATAAATACTGCAATCAGAACAGCTGCAACAATTTTCTTAAGCATGATTTCTTTCTTGCCCCGATAGGGTTTTAAGGTATCGTCAGCGCCTTTTTTATCTTCAGTGTATCTTTTTATTAATCTGTTGCTAAAATCAAGAATAAGCGCAAATCCCGATGCCAGGTAAATCGTAAAAATCATCATTGCATTTAATGAATAGTTTTCAGGACTGTAACCAAGGTAAAGGCTGATTATTATAAGATTAAGTATTATTAACAGAATCGAGCAGAATGCAAATTTCCTGTTCTTTTTAAAAAGGTAAACAAGGCCTGCCAGTGCGATTAATAACAGCAATATTCCCATATTGTTATAAATAGCAAGGAAAAAATCCCTGCTGACTTTTAAAAAAGTCTCGATATTCTTTCCTTCAAAGCTTCCTCCATGGACTTCGCCCGAAATGTTTCTGCCGGTGATGTAATAAATAAAATCCCGCAGTGTCTTTACCGGTCCGTAACCCTGGAGGGACCGGATTGGAAGCCACGCATAAAGTATAAGTGGCAGCATAAAGAATAAAATGCCTAAAAGAACCGCTTTTGCGCTTTTGAATATTTTTGGATTAATAAGAATTACATAAAGCAGTATTGCAGGCACAATAAAAAATGCTATTGGGTGATTGGTAAGGCTCAGTCCCAGCGCAGCTGCAAAAAAGTAAAAATTCTTCCTTTGAGGTTCTTCTTCATATAAAAAAACAGAAAAAAGCATGAGCGCAATAAAGAAACTGTTAATGGTGTCAAATTCAAGCCTGTTTGCTACTGTCCAGTAAGAAACTAAAAATGCATAAGTGAGCGAAGATATAAAGCTTATGACCTGGTTTTTTATAAATTTGTTTATGGCAAGAAAAAGGAAAAGGATGGTCAGGGCCCCGAAGACAGCAGAAATAAGGTTTAACCTGTAAGCAAGCTGTCCAAATGGCATTATTGAGAAAAGCTTGCCTATAATTGAAAATGTAGGATAACCTGTCGGCACCATCACATACATCTTCGGGAGATAAAGCGCATACCAGGTCGTGTCCCCTCCAATTACTTTTTTCTCGAGGGTAAGAATATATAATAATAAAGGTATTGAAAAAGAAAGTACCGCAAATATGGCAGTCTTGTGCTTAAAATAGAAGTTATTATTTGCCTCTTTCATTTTCCCTGCTCTCATCCTTCAGGTCTTTTCCTGAATCCCCGGCCAGCCGGCCCACTTTTTCTTCAAGAAGGGCAATTTTCTGTGATAAATTCTTTATCCTTGTATGATATGAAGCTGAAATCATGTACAGCCGTAAGATAAGTATCAGGAAAGCTATGGTTGACAGGAAAATAATTACTACTGATTTTGCAACTCTTAAAAAATCTGACAGCCACTCAAGGATTAAAATATTGCTTACAAGGACGACTAAAACAAGGGCAAAAATAAGCCATATCCAGGAATCGATTTCACGTATAAGTTTTTTCCTTACCAGGACAAGTATTAATAAGAGTATTATTGCAGAAATAGAGTAGAATAATATTTTTTGTACTAAAGGCATATCTGTCTCCTGTTTCTAAAAAATTTTACGCTTATAACCACTAAAAAAATTGATAATAGCATTTTAAAGACATAATAGATGTTTTTAAAAAAACCTTTGTGCATTGATTTATTTTTTGGGTCAGAGTACATTTCCATGGGAAATTCCTCGATTTTAAAACCCTCATAATAAAGCATAATCAGGAGATCTGCATCCGGGTAGTCATTAGGGAAAGATTCAGAGATTAAAAAAGGCAGGACCCTGGATCTTATTGCCTGGTAACCGGATGTGGGATCGGTCATTTTTTTCATCATTATCATTGAAACAATTCTGCCAAAAAAAAAGATGCCCATTCTTCTGACAAGTGAGGCCCTGTAACCTGTTTTGACTTTAAACCTTGAACCGACAATCACATCGTCACTGTTTTTTAACAGCGCAGCAATCATATCCGGGATATATTTGGGGTCATGCTGGCCGTCTGCGTCAAGCTGTATGACAATGTCATAACCGTTTTCATAAGCATATTTATAACCAGTTTGCAGTGCGACTCCATAACCCATATTAAAAGGAAGCCTCAGGGCGACTGCGCCTGCACTGGAGGCTGAATGTGCCGTATTATCTTTGGACCCGTCATCTATTACTGCTATTTCCAGGGCATTATCTATAGAATGGATCTTGCCTATTATTGCTGCAATCCTGGCTTCTTCGTTAAAGGCCGGGATGATAACGATTTTTTTCATTTATATTCATTAGCCTATTGTTGCTTTTAATTTTATTAATATTACACTATGCAATGGACCTTTACAAAAAAAATCTAAACCTTTTTTAAGGCTTGCTTTTTTTGAAGTAATTGATAATATATGACAATTTTTAAAAAATTATTAAAATATTTATAAGTATTTGATAATATTGAGCTTTAACATCACAGGGAAGAGTAGTAAAGATAATTTTTTTATAGACTTTGGGTAAAGCCAGGAGATGGCAATCTTGAAAATAACACTTATTGGCGCAGACGGACAGCTTGGAACTGACATATATAATTTTTTCAGGGGAAAAAATGCTGATATTACCGGGCTCACAATAGATGAACTGGAAGTCTGCGATAAAAACAGCTGTACCAGCGTTTTAACCAGGCTTAGTCCTGGCCTTGTTATAAATACCGCAGCTTTTAACCTGGTTGATGCCTGTGAGGATGAAGTCCAGAAAGCATTTGCTGTAAATGCAATGGGCGTTAAAAATCTTGCTGAGGCATGTTTTTCCATTGATGCTGCAATGATGCATTTCAGCACAGATTATGTTTTTGGAGGCTATGAAAAAAATATGCCTTATAATGAAGATGACTGCCCAAGCCCCATAAGTATTTATGGCATATCCAAGCTTGCCGGCGAATATGCAATAAGGTATATGCTTAAAAAATATTATATAATCCGTGTTTCAGGGTTATACGGGCACACCGGGAGCCTTGGCAAAGGATATAATTTCGTGGAATTAATGCTGGATCTTGCAGGAAAGGGTAAAGAGATAAGGGTGGTTGACGACCAGGTTTTAACGCCGACAAGCACTACAAACGTGGCAGAAAAGCTTTATGAGCTTATTGGGACCGGAAAATATGGATTATACCATATGACTAATAGTGGAAATTGTTCCTGGCATGAATTCACGCAGGAGATTTTCAGGCTTGAGAAGCTGAAACCGGACATAATACCCATAAAAAGCAATTCTTTTGGTTCCAGGGCCAGGAGGCCATCTTATTCAGTCCTTGATAATAAAAACCTGCGCTCTGCAGGCTTAAAGGATTTGCAGCACTGGAAAAAAGCTCTTGCTGAATACATAGCAGAAAGAAGATTCTATAAGAAGAAAAAATAAACTAAACAGGTTTACTAATTCTTTCTAAATTATTGTATCCTTTTAAAAATAATCCTTTTTTATATGTTTGGATTTTGCGCTGATGGAATACGAAAAAAATAGGGAGTAACATAAATATATTTTTGAAAAATATAAAAAGTAAGGCAAATAAAATTAAAAAAATCAGAAGGTAGAGCAATTAAAATGAAAAAACGAAAAAAGTTGTGGTTAATCATCTCCATGGTTTTAGTCGTCCTGCTAATAGGCGCACTAACGGGGTTGTATTTTTATTTTTATTATTACTCAAAACCGAATTTTGAGAAAGGCGGGTTCCAGAAAATAAGCGGGAGTCCCACAGGTTCAGTAAAACCCGGGGATGAGATAACGTATACAATAGATTTCGAAAATACCGGGAATACCATGGTTTCTGATTTGACCATCAGGACAATCATTCCAGAACATACAGAATATGTTTCATCAGGTCCTGATGCAGATTATGACTCTACTACAGGCTATATTACATTCAATGCCGGCAGTATTGATAAAGACACTGCCGGGAATGTTTCATTTACTGTCAGGGTAGATAATCCGCTGGATAACGGGATAATATTGAAGACAGGCGAAGTAATTTTTGAATATGTTTCAAGGAATGAGAATTCAACATTTGTTATCCCGGATATAATTGGGAATACTGTTGTAAGCAGTCCTGATCTTTCTGAAATGGAACTATCTTTTACTGACCTAAATGAAGGCGAAGTCAATATGGGAGATGTAATCGAGTTTAACATTTCAGTTAAAAATACCGGCAATATGAATGCCAAAACCGTCCAGGTCCTGGACATCTGGCCGGATAAATTTATTCTTGACGAGTCTTCTGCAACGCCAGCGGATAAAATAGATAAAAATGAAAATCATATAAGCTGGAACATTGAAGAGCTTGATACCGGCGATGCCAGGACCTTTAAATTCAAAGCGGAAGTGGGAAGCGGTTTTGAGCATATGGAAGCTTTTGAGGACATTGCACAGGTATTTTATGAGGGAGTAGTGGTAAATGAAGCTTCTATTAAAGGTGAAGTAACAGGATATCCGAATTTTTCTGAATCCCAGAACACCGTGTCTGATGTTGACGGGGGGAGCACCTGGGCCGGAGATACCCTGAAGTATGCTATTATTGTAAAAAATACCGGGCTCAGGGCCGGAAAAGATTTTAAGCTAATCTGTCCGGTGCCTGCAAATTCTTCATATGTTTCAAATTCTTCAAACCCGGGTGAAGGCGCAAATTATGACAGCGGGTTAAATGCACTGGTCTGGACAATTGATAACCTGGACGCAGGCCAGGAAAA
This sequence comes from uncultured Actinomycetota bacterium, assembly GCA_964354265.1. GTDB lineage: Bacteria > Actinomycetota > Humimicrobiia > Humimicrobiales > Humimicrobiaceae > Fen731. The sequence continues at coordinate 3,743 of CAYGYY010000013.1, read as the reverse complement.
ACCGTTTGAATTTTCTGTGTCAATAAGCAGCGGGCTTACAGGTGGAGGAACTATCAGTTCAGCTTTTTATATAGAAGGCGACGGGCAGTATGTTGAGCTTAAAAACACAGCAGTGAATGTGAGGGGGCATATTTATCAAACGGTGGTCTGCATGGGTGACAGCCAGGTTATAATGACAAACTGGCCAGCTATTTTAGATTCCCAGCTTGAATCCAGGTATCCCAGGGCGGATTATAATACTGTTGGTATCGGGAAGGGTGGCCAGATGTCATGGCAGGCTGTTCCAACGTTTGATAGCACTGTATCTCCTAACAACCCGCAGGTTGTAGTACTGGGTTTTGGTTCAAATGACGCCGGCTATAGCGTAAGCGCTTTTGCAGACGGCATGACAAAGCTTATCCAGAAAGCAAAAAGCATAGGCGCCACTCCTATTGTCCATTCAATCGGTTATATAGATACAAGCATATGGACATCAAAGGCAAATTACAGGCAATACAATGATGCGCTAAAAGGAGTCTGCGCTGCCAATGGTGTCCCCTATGTCGATATTGAGAGTCCGATGGCGGCTAACCCCGGCCTGTACCTTAAAGATGGCCTGCACTGGTCACAAGAGGGCGCAAACCTTGTTTCCAGCCTGGTCTTTAATACCATGGTAAATTATCTGGATGCAGACGGAGAGAGAAAGTAAGTATTGATATATTCTCTATTAAAAATATTGGCTATGATTTTCAGGGCTGGTGTAAGAAAGACATAGTAAAAATTTTCTACCATTTAGTCATCAAATATTATAAAATTATTTTCTATTTCTTTGTTTATCTATATCGGGCGCCGGCTTATCTGCCCATGATCTAAATAGAGGGGTTTCTGTTTATGAAAGTCAAATCTTTTTTTAATAGAATAGGCAGTTCGATTGTTACAAAAGAGGTTTTTGAGGATAAGAAATCGTTGAGGTCTCTTTATAAGTATTTTTTAATAGGCTTGCTTATCAGGTTTGCCTTTTTACCATTTTTTTTCCAGAGGGACCTGCTCTCAACTTACCAGCGGGCTGCAACAACTATTTCTACCGGCAATTACCTGTATGATATCTGGCAACTGCTTAATAATATGATACACTCCACTTATCTGCTGGCCCTAAAAGCGATATTCCCTGCAATAAATGAAATATTCCCTGCCCTGCTCGAGAAGGATACCTGGATATCCTGGATAAGCTTTAACAGCAGTTATAATGTATTTACTGTATTGACCCTTTTTAAAATCCTGTATCTGATATTTGACATAGCATGCATGTTTCTGGTTTTAAGGCTGGCTTTCGACGGCGAATCTGAAAAAAAATTGAAGGTTTTTAAATTCTGGATATTCAACCCTATAGTTATATTTGTATTGTATATCTTTGCGAGGCACGACATTATTGCAGTATTTATTACCCTGGTAGCGCTGCTGCTGGCAAAAAAGGATAGAAAGTACTGGGCTATTCTTTTGCTTGCTGTCGGCATAGCATTAAGGTTTTTCCCTATAATGATACTCCCATTGCTAATTTTATATCTTGTGCGCACCAAGAAGGATTATATAATACTGTCCCTTATAGGCGTCTCGGGCCTGTTGGCAGTTGAACTTTTTTCTAATCTTAGTTCTGGAAGGAGCCTGATATTTACATTGCTTAATACCGAGCATTTTGAGTTTTTAATATCGCCGCAGCTGGATCTTGTGGCAGGTTCCCACAGCAGCATTTTTATTTTTGTGGTGGTGTATACAGTGATAATATTGAGCTTTGCGCATATTAAAAAGAAGAGCTTTGACCTGCTTATTAATTACGGGGCAATTGTCTACCTGGCTTATGTGGGTATTTGTTATTTCCATCCCCAGTATATGCTATGGACGGTTCCTTTCCTGGTAATTATATTTGTAAGGAGGAAAGCGCTTTTTTATTATAACTGGGTTCTATTTGCCCTGCTTCTGGTAACATTGATTTACTGGGGGGATCTTGTAACAAAGTTTGTTTTTGCTCCTATAGACCACAAATACTTTGTATATTTAACCGGTATCATCCCCTTAATAGGCCGTTTTTATGATGCTGCAAAATTTGCAAATATTTTCAGGAGTGTTTTTGCAGGGGTATCTTTATGGATGATATATTTGATTTATAAGGACAATAAAAAATTAATAGAAGATGAAATAAAAAAAAGCAGCAATTAGGACATTCATGCAAAAAGATGTTTATAAAATCAAAAAAGCATTAGCAGCAGTCTTTTTATCTGCTCTAATACTGGTAATACTTACTGGATGCACTGGAGTCTTTTATATTCCCGGAGCAAGTTACGGCTATTATATCTGGGAAGATGACGGCAGTATATTTGTAGAGTGGAGCGCCGACCGCAAGGATACAAAATTTAGCGGCTCAGTTTTAACTGACGGGCAAATAGCGGAGTATAGCCTGAAAGACTGGGAAGAAAATGATGAACTGGTAAAATCGGCTGAAAACATCATAGAATTTTCAGCTTTGCTCAATAAGGAGGATTTCTCGGACGGATTTTCTTTCATTCCACAAAATTATACATATATAGAGTTTGACCTTAAGATCAATGGAGAATATGATCTTTCAAGAATAAATGTGGGCGGTTTTCTTGAAAATCCTGAAGACAATGTATTCAGGATTGAAAAGGATTACTTCGACAATTTAAGTGAGAAACACTTCTATGAGAAACGCCCGTTTTCCGAGTTTTTTTATAAGTTATATTCCAATAAATACTTTACATTTTTATATGCCTTTATAATAGGCGTAATTGTAATAGAGATTTTAAGGATTACTGCACTTTCAAATAAAAAAAGGAAGGCTCCCTGGATCGCAGTTGCGTATGCAGCATTGATACTGATCGAAGTTTGCATTTATTTTATATTAAGATTCCTGGTTTGAGATCCTTATTCTAATCCCTGCTCCTGAGCCTGGCAAGAGAAGGCCTAAAATCCCTGAAATAAAAATAAATACCCGGCAGAGTAGCAACTATAACCGCAAAGTGGCCAAGCATCCCAATAGAAAAAGCCCCGGTCTTGGACAGGCCCAATAATCCAAAGAAGTATACCATCAGACCTTCATTGATGCCTATTCCCTCAAAGGAAACCGGGACTTTGGATATAAGCTGTACTATCGGTATTATAAGCAGGAAATATATGAAAGGTATTTCAAGATTTAATGCAAGACTGGCAAGATAGTTGCCAATGACTGGTACAAATTGTTCCAGTATTGACAGTCCTAAAAATGAAGCAAGAACCCCTTTATGGTTTTTATATTCTGCATAAGACAGATAAAGTTTTTTTAATTTGCTCAATAAGAAATTCCTGGATAACCTCTCGTTTCTATCTATCCTATCAATTATTTTTTTATTAAATGAGATAACTATTATAATAATGAAAATAAGCAGGATAATTCCTGCTATGGCTAAAAAACGCCAGACATTCAATTCAAAGAAAGATATCAAGAAAAAAGCCGTAACGGATGCCAATATTGCACCAGCTATAAAACCCAGCATCCTTTCCAGTATTACAGAAGACAATACATCTGACCCACTCTTTTTTTCACTCCGGAGCACTACTACCCGGACTAAGTCCCCCCCTACAGTTGTCGGGAGGAAAAATCCTATTAATGTGCCTATATAATAGGTTTTTATGACAGAGAAGAAAGAGATGCTGTTATCTTTTACCTTTAACAGAAGATGCCATTTATAAGCCATAAAGAACCTGTCAAAAGT
>CAYGYY010000012.1:0-39057 GCA_964354265.1 uncultured Actinomycetota bacterium | reverse complement strand
AGATTGTACACAGGCTAATAGTAAACAATGGAGAAATATTAACTGTTTATAAACTGAGATGATTGTTTTATTTATATTTTACAAACAATGAATAATAAAAAAATAATACTTTTAATAATTGGCTCAATTATTATTGCATCAGGGATTTTTTTATTGATTTTACCTTTTTTACCTTTACAGATAGAGGGCACGATATTTTCTGGCATTATGGTCATACTCTTCGGAATTATATTTATGCTTGGAACAGATAGTATGAGCAAGCATCTAGATAAAATTTTTAATAATTTTATTTCCAGCTTTAAAAGTGAAGAAAGATCCCATCTTTATTTTTGTCTTATATTTCTAATAATAGGCATTGTTTTGAGGTTGATTTATATTATAAAACCAATAAATTATAGTGAAGCCGTTATTTATCTTGATTATCTGGAAGGTAAAACTTTTCACCAGTTATTTTTCTATTCTTCACCAGATAATTTTATTCTGAATAATATATTTATCAAATTTTTATTTTTACTTTCAAATAAAGAAATATGGGTGCTCAGGATACCATCACTAATTGCCGGGATTTCCCTCATGCCTACCGCATATATTACTGCAAGGCTTTTTTATAATAAATATGCTGCGCAATTTACTCTGGCATTCATATCCATATCGCCATTTTTTATTTATTATTCATCAGACATGAGGGGTATTTCATTAATAATGTTTTTGTTTTTGTTATCCTTAATAATAATAAGATATTTAAGATATAATGATGATACTATTGTATGGATTTTATTGGCGCTTGTCTCATCTGCCGGTTTATTAGTAAGTCCTCTATATGTTTTACCGTTTTTATCTGTAATGATCTGGTTTATCCTCTCTGCAATTTTTAAAGATGTATCATATAAAATAAGAGGCATTGTTAGAAGCATATGTACTGTTATTATTGCTACATTCTTATTTACCTTTCTTTTTTATATACCCGTAATGATATCTTCTGGAATTAAAAATGTCATAGACTATAACTTTATAGATATCAACAGTCTTTTATTATCTTTTAGGTCTTTCTTAGCTTCGATTAACTCAGCATGGTTTAGTTCAAATAAAAATCTAAATATTGTGCTTGTATCGCTACTTGTAGCAGGAGTAATACTTTCTCTGGTATTCAGTAGAAAAAACAGCAAACATAAAGTTCCTGTGTTTTATGCCATATTAATAATATTTGCTATTTTTATAATATCAGGTATCACGTTCCCTTTTGCTGAAGTGTGGGCTTTTGCATTGCCTGTCTTGATTATCGAAGCTTCTTTTGGATTCAGCTGTTTGTTTACCATGAATTTTAAGAAAATAAAGAAAAAAAGTGTTGCAGGAATGTCGACCTTATTTTTAATTATCACAATTTTTATTGCGGTTGTTTTAACTTCATTAAATTTTATTTTTGATTCTGTTTTATCCATTAATGCCCTAAGCACATTAAAAGATTCAAAAAAAATCGTTGCAAATTTTGCAGATAAGTTTAATCCCAATAATAAAATTATTCTTGAAAAGCCTTCTGATTATATTATCAGGTTCGAACTTAGTAAAATCGGTAAGAAAGATGACTATTCTTCCGGGAATTATTATCCCGAAGATAATGTTATTTTTATTGTTAATAAATCGGCAAATCAAGAAATTGATGAAATTACAAATAAGTATTTTACATTTGAAGACTTTGAATCGACAGGTTATACAAAGCCAAAAGTTCTGGATGAATATGAATCTGCCATTATTTATGAATCTTCCAGCCTAGTACCAGAATCTGAAACTATTTTTGACTTAAATGAGCAATCAAATATGAATCTTATAGAGCTCAAGGATTTTGTTTTTTCTGATTCTTCTGGCGCGACAGGATTATTGATGGATAAAAATCATACAGATACTCTTAAATATATTAAAATACCGGTCAGGCTTGAAGAAAACACTGATTACGTTGTCACATTCGATATAGTTGAAATAGATGATATTGATAATAAGGTATTTGTGGATTTATATGGTACTGGCTATGATAATCCTCAGCAGGAATTTAGCTTCGATCATGAAATTTTTAAAGACAACAATATTTCAGGTGTAAGAAAAGTTATAAATTCAGGGAGTTTTAACAATGAATTAGAAACCTTTCTCAGGATATTTACATATTGCAAAGGAGAAATCTTAATTAAAAACCTGAAAATGAATAAAATAAGTGATTAAGTTTAATGATTATTTTATCATAAATCTTAGGTTTAGCTGTAATTCCAACACCGGAATAATCTGCAGATTAGTTTAAATGCTGCTTCACTAATCAGTTTCAACAGCTTTTTTTACAGTATTTCCCTTTTTTATAAAATTGATAAAAGTCTTTGAAAAAAAGAAACTTATTATTAACATAATTATTGTAAATATGAAAATAATCATGTTGACTCCAAAACCTGAAATAAAGGCAGCTTTTAACTCATAGTTCATAAAGACAAAACCCAACGTCCATCCTGCTTCAAACAATCCAAAGCTTCCAATTCCGCTCAGCGGAATTGTTTCAGCCAGGGCAGCAAACGTAGACCCTATGATAAAATCGTAAAAACTCAATTGGACGCCAAACCCTAGAACGATTATGTACATCACAAGAAGTATTGAAAATCTTATCAATATTGTAAGACCAATCATATAAAAGTTTGTCTTAAGTTTCAGAAATTTATTGGTCTCATCTGTAAAATTTTCATATTTTTCTGTGAATTTATTATAAAGATTTCTATTAAAAAATTTTATTTTTTTTGGAAGATATAATAAAAATCTTTTAATTAAAAATAATATCTTACCCATGTATATAAAAATTATGACTAATAAGGCGAGCACAAAAACAAATATAAATAAAAGGAACATGTTCTCTGTATTAAAAAACAATATCAAATTAATAATATAAGCAAATACAAAAAATAGCGGTACCACAAGAAGATCCAGCACCCTTAAATATAAAAATGCCCCGAAAGCTTTTGGATAACTAATATTTTGTTCATTTTTTAAAAAATATATAAGAGCCAGCTCTCCTATTTTAAGCGGAAGGATCTTATTCAGGAAATAAGATCGGGAAATTATGAATAACATATTGTAAAATTCCTTAAATTTTATTTTTAGCAGGATTAAAATTCTAAAGCTTCTTATGATATAACATATGAAATATATTCCGAAAGCTATCAACAAATAATAAATATTGATATTTGAAATTAATGTCTTGAAATCTTCTTTATCAAAATTAGTTGCTATAAAATATACGAAGAAAAAAGTTGTGATTAATGCGATAGAGAGTCTAATAATGACACTTTTTTTATTTTTAACTGCTGATGTAAAAGCGCTCACAATTTTATTATTTAAAATTCCAAATTATTTAAAATTTTAACAATTATATCAAAAATATATTTAGTAACACTACTCCTGTATCTGTCTCATGATCAAACAAATGATTTCCTCTGCTTTTAAGGTATTGGAGCATGATCCTATATTAGCATTGTTTTATCAATTTTCCATTGAAATTGTTGTGACCTCTCCCCAGAATGCTATATATTTGGCCCTTACCTCTTCGGGTAAATTCAACAGTAGTTGTAATGCCTTCTGCCAGGTTTTCATATGCATATTAATTGGCTTAAAGAAATGATAAAATGTGTAGACAGTGTACCTGATGAAGAAATAAAAAAACATTAGAAGAAGGGGATGCTGTTAAATCCCTGGCACTCATGCGAAAAATGATCTTTAAATAAGATGGAAAAAAGAATTTTAACAAGAGATGAAATTGAAAATCTTGCAGGGAAAGCTGGCAGCAGGATAATCCTTGAGGAGGGGACCATCATAACTGGTCTTGCAATGGATTACATCAGGGAAAAAAACCTTCAGCTGGAATTTGATAAAACCTGTATGAATTATAATACCGAAAAAGACTCTAAGGGGCTAAAAAAAGGAACATATTCAGTTGAAGATGTATCCTATGAAATAATATTGCAGTTTTATTATCTGATGTTAAAAATAAGGCTCTTTGAAGAGTTTGCAAAAGCTTACAAGGAAAAAGACCTCATAAAGGGTGATTTTGTCCACGTATATCTGGGTCAGGAAGCCATTGCTGCCGGGGTTTGCAGTGCAATAGAAAAAGAGGACTTCATAACGAGCACCCATAGAGGTCACGGACATATGATAGCAAAAGGGGCGGACATTTCAAAAATGTTTGCAGAGCTGCTTGGAAAAGCCGAAGGATATTCCAAAGGCAAAGGCGGTTCAATGCATATTGCTGATATAGGGCTAGGAATACTTGGGGCTAATGGCATTGTAGGTGCAGGACTCCCGATAGCGTGCGGTTCGGCGCTGGCATCGAAACTGAATGGCGACGACAGAGTGACTGTCTGCTTTTTTGGAGACGGAGCATCAAATCAGGGAACATTCGGGGAAAGCTTGAATTTTGCAAAAATATTTTCTCTGCCAGTAATCTTTTTATGCGAGAATAATGGCTATGCTGTTTCAACTTCAAGTGAATATGCATGCAGTACCCCTTATATTTACAACAGGGGCCTGGGATATGACATACAGTCCGAACTTATCAATGGAGATGATATATTTGAGGTTTATTTTACCTGTAAAAATGCAGTAGAAAAAATAAGGAAAAACTCCTGCCCTGTGATGATAGAAGCAGTGACGCACAGGCGTGAGGGCCACTGGATTGGAGACCCGCAGAATTACCGTTCGGCTGAAGAGCTGGCTGAACTGCCGGAATATGACCCTATAAAAATATATTTTGAAAAAATTAAAAATCGCCCGGAGTTCCGGACATCAGATCTTGAAGAGATAACCGAAAAAGTATCAGGAGAGATTGAGCAGGCGGTCACATTTGCGGAAAATTCTCCGTATCTTTCACCGGATGAAGCAGCAAAGGATTATCTTAAGGAGTAAAATATTTTGAGAAAAATCTCATTTAGGAAGGCGATAAATGAAGCGCTGACTGAAGAAATGATGAGAGACCCTAAAGTCTTTATCATGGGGGAGGATATAGCTACCGGAGGAGCTTATTCAGGTGTAACAGAAGGCTTACCGGAAAAAGTGGGCGCAAACAGGGTTATCAACACTCCCATATCTGAATCCTGTTTTACAGGCGCTGCATTGGGGGCAGCGCTCAGGGGCTTCAGGCCGGTTGTAGAATTTATGATAGGTGATTTTTATGCAGTAGCGGCGGACCAGATATTTAACCAGATTGCAAAAGCCAGGTATATGAGCGGAGGAAAGCTTAGCGTCCCCGTAACTATCAGGCTGCCAAACGGTGGATATCTCAACCAGGCATCGCAGCATTCAAACAGTGTCGAAGTATTATTTATCCATACGCCTGGCATAAAAGTCGTTTGTGCTTCTGGCGCATATTCAGGGAAGGGACTGCTAAAAACAGCAATAAGAGATGACAATCCTGTAGCATTCCTGGAACCCAAGATCCTGTATACTGCAGAAGAGGAAGTCCCTGAAGAAGAATACCTTATACCAATAGGCAGGTCTCAAATTCTGTTTTCCGGGGCAGACTTGACCATTGCCGCATATGGATACCAGGTCAGCCAGGCAAAAAAAGCTATTGAGTCACTGCCACAGTACAGTATAGAGCTTATAGATCTTCTGACATTATGTCCTCTGGACGTGCAAACTATATTGGACTCTGTTTCAAAGACCAGGAAACTGCTTATTGTCCAGGAAGATTATGCAGTATGCTCCATAGCTGAGCATATTGCCTTTTTAGTTTACAGCAGTCTGTCGCCAGAAATAAAATTAACGATAATATCTTCAGAATATGCGCCTATACCTTTTTCACCTCCGCTTGAAAACGCTGTATTACCCCAGGTTGATGACATAATCGGCGGGATAAGGAATATGCTCGGATAGGGTTTGAAACCAGGCTTAAGCATTACTCTGAAAATACAAACCAATCACACTGATATCATTTTTTGTTTTACTTTCCTGCCATTATATTTATAATGTTAAAATATTTATTATAAATATTATAATCGATTGGAGTTGTTTAAATTGAAATCAAGTAAATTTATATCGTTAAAAATAATAAGTATTATTCTGGTAGTAGCAGCTTCTGCTTTTTTAATGGCTTCAGTATTGCAGGGATGTAAATCCCCGGATATTATTTCTGATGATGCAGGAAGTGCAGAGAGCAGCAATGATAATGAAGATACAGAAACTGCGGAAACTGCAATAGAAACTGCAGATGAAACTACAGCGGAAACTGCTCTGGAAACATTACAGCAAACTGATGAAAGCGCTGCCGGCGCCGATATTATTACTGATAATATTAATTTGTTTAGCGGTATGGAATTATCAGATAAGGTCCTTAATAACAGGCCCCTTGCCATAATGGTTCAAAATAATCCCAAAGCGAGGCCACACTCAGGGCTTATATATGCAGATATAGTATTTGAACTTGTTGCTGAAGGCGGGGTTACCAGGTTTATTACAGTATTCTCGTCATATGACGCCGATATAATCGGTCCGGTGAGAAGCGGGAGGATTTACTTTGCTGAAATAGCAAGAAGCCTTGACCCGATATATACCTTTTGGGGCACATACCCCCAGGCATATGAGGAGATAAAGAATATGGACATGGATGTTCTGGATGCAAACAGCACCGCATATGTTAATTATACTTCAGCAGGGTGGAGGGATCCAAGCAGGAATGAATCTTTGGAACACACAGCATTTATCGACACTTATGGTATAAAAGAAGATGCTGAGAAATATGGTTATTCTCTTGAGGGTGGGCAGTCTCCGATGGCATTTAAAATAGATGCACCTGAGGCTGAAAGAGGCAGCATAAACGATATTGAAGTAAACTTCTCAAGCGAGTCGTATCTTGCAGGCTTTGCTTATGACAAGGATACAAATAAATACCTTAAATCTCTTGCAGGCCAGCCGCATGTTGATTATGAAACTAATAAGCAGATTAGCTTAAATAACGTAGTAGTACTTATTACAGATATCGAAGGTCCTATAGATAATGCCGGACATATGGTTGTCAGGTCTACTGGTACTCATAATGAAAGTGAGGCCTATTATTTTATGGATGGAAATGTCATTGAAGGCACATGGGCAAGAGAAAGTATTTTTGACCCATTTGAATTCAAGGATACCGGTGGCAACCAGATTCTTTTTAACAGGGGCTCCACATGGGTTTGTATTATCCAGAGCATAGAAAGATTATCGTATTGATATTTACCTGCTCTTAAAAGGCAAATTTGTTTTGCCCAAAGTCCTGCTTGCTAAATTTGAAGGATTTCAATCCATAAATTTTTCAGGATAGCAGGCTTTCATGGTCTTGACTATCGCCTCTTTCAGGCCACCTCTTTTATAGCCAAGCTTTTCTACTGCCTGGGAGGCGTCATAGAATAGATTGCTGGTCATAATGTCCCGCATAAGAAACCTTGCGTCAAGTCCGCCTTCAAGGCCTTTTTTCTTGAAATCCCTTTCAATAATGGTGCCGGCAATGATAGCCATAAACCCTGGAATATTTTTTATTTTTTTATTTGCGCCTATTGCTGCCATCATCATCTCAAGCATTTCATTGAAACTGTGGTTTTCATCGCCGACAGTATATCTTACGCCATGTTCGCCATTCTCAAGCGCCCCGATTATTGCTTCACCCACATGCTCTGCAGCAATCATATTTGTCCCGCCTTTTGGGAAAAATATTGTACTGCCCTTTGTAAAGCGGTCAAGCAGGACATCTTTCCACAGAGGGATACGATTAGGCATTGAACCGAAAATATACGGGAGCTCTAAAACCATAACAGCCATATCGCTCTCACCAGCAGAAATGACCTGCTCCGCCTGTTCAACGCGGCACTTTATATAGGGATGGTGTTTGCTTAATTTCTTTTCCGGCCAGATCCTGTCAAAGTACGCAAAATAAGAATTTAACAAAACGAATTTTTTAACATCGGCTTTGCGCGCTGCGCCTGCAACTTTTACTACAGCGTCTACAAGCCTTGTATGGAAGAATTCATATGCCGGGGCAGGAGGGGTTATCCTGTCGTCAGGCCCCACTGCATAAATCATGGAATCATAACCTGTAAAGCGCTCCCGCAGGTTTGCCTCAGTAAGCTCAAACACATCTGCATATTGCACGTTTACTTCACCTGGATACCAGTCTCCCAGGACAACATCATCTATTGCAAGAGCATCTACTTTGTGCCCTCTTTTCAGGGCTTCAAGCAATGCATGAAAACCTAAAAAACCGGTGCCTCCAACTATCATTATTTTCATAAACGTTTTATTCCTTTCGAAATCAAATTGCAATATTTCTATATATTGCTATTATTTTGCTGCCTGATAAATTGTTTTAAGGCTTAAGTGCCCGCAGTGAATGTAAAGATATCAGGGAATTAATTACAGGGCATTAATTATAAGATTTTATAAACCTGCCGTTAGGCACAACAGCAATCCTTAAATCATTGTTTTCCTTAAGTTTTTCATCAATAAAAGCCTGGATATCTTCTATTTTTTCAAAACCTATATTATAAGTCTGGGTTCTGTCAAATGCTGAGAATAATACTCCGCTGACCCTTCCCAGAAGCTTTGAGACTGCCACAGCTTTGTGCCCGCCAAGTACGAATTTTTCCCTTATTTTTTTATAAAGACCGGCATAATCCCTTGTATTCTGCATCCATTCTGCAAATTTGTCTTCCCCAAAACCTTCAGGGCACTCTGCTGCAAGAATGATTATCCCGTTATCCCTGACTATATCTTTGACGCTCTCAAGAGCTTTCTGCGCCTGGTATAAGTTGATATCTTTTGGGAAACCGCCTGCTGAAGTTATTACAATATCTGCTTTTTCACTGCAGCTTACCTCATAAATGGAGTCATAGATTTTGATGCCTTCAAGGAATGCCTCATTGTTCTTGCCTGCAACGGCGGCGATGATTTTCTTTCTGTCATCCAGGATTACATTAAACACAAAATCTATACCAGTTATAAATCCTGCCTGTTCAATGTCAATTCTTACAGGATTTGCAGTATATTCGCCTGCGCGGGCCATATCCTCAAGCATCATGAAATGATTAGCGCAAACTGAATTGTATGAGCATACGCCCGGCATAACAGCCTTTGCGCCGCCTGAATAGCCGGCAAAATAATGATATTCTATATTGCCAGTTGCAATAATAAAATCAGAATCCAGCACTTCTTCAAATACCTCTACCGGTGTCCCGCGCTCTGTGGTGCCTATGAGCCTGCATCTTTCTTTATCAGAGTCTACCAGAATACAGGCCTGAGCTGCCTGGCTGCCAACAAGTTTTTCCTGCTCCTGTCTTGCATGATTCCTGTGTATTCCAAGACCAAAAACAATTTTTATTTCACCCACATTTGCAGCTTTTAATTCATCCAGCAAAAAAGGCATGAATTTATAACTTGGGCACGGCCGTGTTATATCAGAGACCAGTATGCAGACATTATTTTTATTTGAAGCTGCTTCAAATAGTTTTTTTGAACTGAATGGGTTTTCCAGTGCGCTCCTTATAATATCTTCTTCGCTCTTGCCGTAAATATTATTATCCTGGGTACAGCTAAAATTAATAATATTATTATCAGGTATCATTATATTTATCCTGTTTTTCCCATAAGGTATTTCAAAATCCATGACATTCCTAACTATAATAGAGTTGCTTATAAATGATACATATTTTATAAAGTTTATATAAATAATATTTATTCGGCAAGCAATTACCAGGTCAAACTAACGATAGTCACAGGATGTTGCCGGAATGGATGATATAAATACAGAGCTGCCCTATTCGTTGATATTTTTTAAACCAGTTTTGCTTATTTCATCTGATATTACTTTAACAAGATAACCTATGTATTCATTGCTAAAAAATTGATTTTTATTTTCAAACCTGGAGGAACCCATTAAATTTAACCTGCCCGCAACATATTCCTTGAGATTATCCCTGCAAAGGATTGAAATATCACATATCGAACCATAGCCTGATTTTTTATCAATATTACGTTTTGTGCAGATCCTGAAATTTTCAAAAATGCTTGTTGCAAGATACATCATGCTTAATCTGGATTTTTTTGCATCTTCTATAATTTCGTCAGGTATACCTGTACCGCCATGCAGGGTAATAGGCAAACCGATTTTTTTAACAAGGGAATTTGCTAGGTCCAGGTCCAGGTCATGGATTTTTTGCTTATACAATCCGTGGACATTGCCCAGGTTTGGAGCCAGTATGTCTATTCCTGTGTTGGCTGCAAAGTATTCTGCTTCATCCAAACGGGTTTTATGTTTTGAAAAATCTATATTTTCATACCCAGTCCCGCTCTCAGAAAAAGGCATGGATCCCAGCTGGGCTTCTACCTCTGCGCCTTCCAAATGAGCAGCATTGGCAAGGTCCCTTGAGTTTTTTATATTTTCATTAAAAGGCAGTTCAGACCCATCATAAATTACTGATTTTAATCCGTATCTTATTGCCTGCAATAAAATATCTGTTTCATTAACAGACTCTAAATGACAGGCGACCTTCACTTCTGCATTTTCTGCCAGGTCCAGCATCATTCTGATAAGGTTTTGTAGACCAAGCAATTTTATTGCCGGTTCACCAGCAAATAGAACCACAGGGCTTTTCGTCATTTCGGCAGCAGAAATTATTGCAATAGCGCTCTCAAAGTTCCAGCATTCTATTGCACCTATCAGGAAATCAGATTCCTGTGATTTTTTTAGAAGTTCCGATATTTTTACTAAAGCCATATTGGAAATTATAATATAACATATAATATAACAACAGCATTAAGACACACGTTTTTGTTTTTACGGTATGACTTAGAGATTTAATAAAAATTATTATTAAAATTGACTTAGAATAATAAATAAAATAATATTATTTAGTGTATTCCACTTATTGCCTTTTTCTTTAACAACAAAATTAGAATTTTAGAAGGAGGTCTTATGAAAAAAGTAGCAGTCATTTTCCTGGCAATGGTCTTCATCCTCGCAATCGGTTTTTCAGGCTGCAAAGCAGAAGAAGCAATAACTGAAGAAACAAAAAGTGAAGGTCCTGTCAGGGTAGGTGTATCATATGCTTCACTGGATATAGAGTTCTTCCTGCTATATCAGAGAGGCATCCAGGATAAAGCAAAAGAACTGGGGGTAGAGCTTGTTGAAGCTGATTCCCAGTATGATGCAGAAAAACAGGTAAACAATATCGAAAGTATAATTGCTCAGGGAGTTGATGCAATAATTATTCATCCTGTAGATGAAACTGCAGTTGTACCCGGGGTTGAAGCAGCAAATAAAGCAGGTATTCCGGTATTTGCATTGGACAGGAAACCTACAGGTGGCCAATTTGCATACCTGTCAGCAGGACATGAACAAATAGGACAGCTCCAGGGCGAATTCATGGCAAAAGCGCTGAATGGAAAAGGAGATCTGGGTTTTATAAAGGGCGTTGAGGGTGAATCATATGTGCAGAAATTAAAGGATAATATGCTCAAAGTCTTTGAAGGTTATCCCGATATCAAGATAGTATTTGAGCAGAACGGTGATTGGGACAGGGCAAAAGCTGCTGAGCTCACAGAAAATCTTCTCACAGCCTTCCCCGATGTAAATGGAATAGTATACCAGGCAGACATGATGGCTATGGGAGGTTATGAGGTAATCAAGAATGCAGGAAAACTTGACCAGATTACTATGATTGGAGGAGATGCGGATCTTGATATGCTCCAGGCAATAAAGCGGGGGGATATCGAAGCTACAGTAAATCCAAAGCCAGTCGAATCAGGGGAAATTGCACTTGAAGCTTCTTACCAGCTTGCAACAAAAGGCGCTATAGAGGGCGCTAAGGATGTAGATGGTACGCCTACATTGTTTGTGCCGGTAGAACTTATTACAATAGATAATGTCGATACTACCAAAGCATGGGGTGTAATTGAGCTTGAAGAATAGCCTTTATAAAATAAGCCTGGCTTTTTAAAAAAGCCAGGCTTATTTTTAAGTACCATGTGTTTTATCATTTTTAAAATTAATTAAAAAATGTTTTTTACAGTATCTTTTGGAATTTGATTTAAGATGTCTTACTTATTAATGGAAAATATAGTTAAGGATTTCCCGGGAGTACGGGCCCTTGATGATGTGACAATTGAACTTGAGAAAGGTGAGATACTTGGCCTGGTAGGTGAAAACGGGGCAGGAAAGTCAACTCTAATGAAAATCCTGACCGGGCTTTTGATAGATTACAAAGGGGCCATTATAATAGATGGAGAAAAAAAACAGTTTTCTTCTCCAATAGAATCAATACAAACAGGTATATCTTATATCCCTCAGGAATTGAATCTTATCCCAAAAATGCGTGTTTACGAAAATATTATGCTTGGCCAGGAATTAAGTGATGCCGGTTTTATTTTAAGTTATAAAAAAATGGCTAAAGCTTCAGAAGAAATACTTAAAGATATCGGGATAGAAATAAATGTCAATGATTTTGTAGAGAACCTTGGTACAGGAAGCCAGCAACTTATAGAAATCGCAAGGGCATTGTCCATAAAGTCAAAAATCATAATAATGGATGAACCTACCTCTGCTCTTGCAGGACAGGAGATCGAGAAGCTTTTCGAAGTAATTTCAAAGCTTGCTAAACAGGGTAAATCTATAATTTATATATCCCATAAATTAGATGAAGTTTTGACAATTGCAAATAAAATTGCCGTGCTAAAGGATGGAAGACTTGTAGGAAAGGGAGCTGTAAAAGAGTTCGATAAAAGCAAGCTAATTTCCTTGATGGTAGGTCATGATGTCTCCCAGGAATTCAGGCAAAAGACTTCTAAATTCCAGGACATGGTGCTCGAGGTAAAGGGGTTGACTTATAAAGAAAAAGTAAAAGATATATCTTTAAGTGTTAGAGCCGGAGAAGTCCTGGGAGTAGCAGGACTTATGGGTTCGGGCAGGACTGAGCTATTGAAATCTATTTTTGGTATTTTAAGACTGGAAAGTGGTGAAATAATTATCTCAAATAAAAAAACAGAGATAAAAAACCCTATAGATGCCATTAGAAATGGGATTGGACTTGTACCTGAAGACAGAAAAAAGGAAGGCCTGATATTGAAATTAAATGTTGCAGATAACATAGTCCTTACGATTTTAAATAAGGTCTCAAAACTTGGTATTGTAATAAACAGGCTTCAAAATAAATATATAAAAGACTATGTACAATATTTGAATATAAAAGTCGCTTCCAGCCAGATGCTTGCTTTAAATTTAAGCGGCGGAAACCAGCAAAAAACAGTAATTGCAAAATGGCTTGCAACTTCTCCAAAACTTTTACTGCTTGATGAGGCGACACATGGAATCGATGTCGGCGCAAAAGATGAAATCTATAACCTGATAAGGAATTTTTCTGAAAATGGTATTGCAATTATAATGGTGTCTTCTGAACTGCCAGAATTAATCGGGCTTTGTGATAATATAATTATTTTAAGGGAAGGTGCAGTGGCAGGTTTTTTAAAGCATGAGGAAGCAAGTGAAGAGCAAATTATGAAATTAGCAATGGGAGGATGAGAAGTGAGTTCTAAAACAGAATTTCAGGATTCCAGGAGGTTAACTGCGGGTAAAGTCTTGTCAAATTATGGAATATTTATAGCTTTTATCATACTCTTTGTCGTATTATCTTTCCTTGCGCCTGGCAAATTTTTAACCATACAAAATATTTTAAATATTGCAAAACAGATATCCATTGTCGGCTTATTGGCGACAGCTTTGACGCTTGTCCTGATAATGGGCGAGATAGATATATCTTTTGCAGGGCTCACTACTCTATGCGGCGTTGCTGTTGCTACCTGGCAGGGCTCCGCATTGATACAGGGAATTGAAGGCAGAATCGGATTTACTGTGCCTGTGCCATTTGCAATCATTTTGACTATACTGCTAGGTCTTTCAGCAGGCCTTATAGTAGGACTAATAGTCACAAAAGTTAGGGTCACAGCATTGCTGGTGACTTTAGGCGCTGGTGCTATTTATGAGGGTTTAGCTCTTTTCTGGTCAGAAGCAAGAGCTGTTACAGGTTTGAAGGATAGTTTTAAAGTACTTGGTCAGGGCTACAGTTTCGGTGTTCCAAACCTTGTTTGGATATTTATAATTTTTGTAATAATAATCACCTTTGTAGCGAAAAAAACAAAATTCGGGCGGCATATCTACGCTATTGGCGGGAATATCCAGGCAGCATATCTTTCAGGTGTTCCGGTAACAAGAGTCAGGACAATAGTTTTCGGGATAATGGGACTTACTGCTGGCCTGGCCGGCATACTATTGACATCCAGGTTGAATTCAGCTACTCCTGAACCGCAACCAACTTATATGCTCGATGCAATAGCTGCATGTGTAATTGGGGGAACCAGCCTGGCTGGAGGTGTAGGAAATCCTGCCAGGACTGTAATTGGTGTCCTGTTTCTTGGTGTTATCTATAATGGACTTACCCTGTTGGGGGTACCTGTTGCCTTACAATATATAATAAAAGGCGCAATAATAATCGGTGCTATTGTGCTTGATAGCATGAAACAGCGGGTTGAGGGCGGGTACGTAAAGGAATAAAGACCTTTGCATAAAGAACATTCTTTAAGATCCTTCTTATAAAGCCTTCTGGTTGATTTTAACCATTAATATAAAGTTTGTATACTCATCGCTATCTTATTAAATAATATTTAAAAAGTTAAATGATTTTACTTGTATTTTTAAGTTTTATTTAATATAATTTTAAAAGTAAACAATATTTATAACTGTCATTTTTTTTTATAAGTTTAACCTTGTTACTTAATGTAAAATTATTTATTATTTATAAGCTTTTTCACAAAGGATTATTATGACAAAAAAACCCAGGATAGGCCTTGTGTTTTTTGCTGCGCGGTGGTTTGAAGAAGTAGTTCTTGGCGGTGGGGAAATCTCAGAAAAATTTATTAGTTTTTTAAGCGCTGATACTTCAAGGATAAAAGATCTGCTTGCACAGGAAAATGAAGTAATTGATTTTCCAGTGGTCACTTCAATGGAGAAAGCCTGGAACGTAAGCGAGAGTTTGCTGGCCGGAAACTTCGATGCTGTGGTTTTCTGCAGCGCTGTCTGGACTGAAGATGAGTATTTGCTTGCTTTCAAAGATGTAATGAAAATCAGGCCATCTATAATATGGGGAATGACGCCTTACAGGAATTCCCCTGTAAGAAGCGACATAATGGACTTGTTCCGCAACTCAGGGATTGTAGGAACAGTAGAAGGACTGAATGTAATCGTTAAGATGGGTGCAAGGCCTTTCTATGTTTTTGGGGGATACTTTGATGAAGAACCTGTAAGAAAAATAAACAGGATTGTAAAAACTGCAAGAGTATTTAAGGATTTAAAAAGAGCAAAGTTTGGCATCCTTCCATACAGGAACTTCCAGATGATAACAACTTATGTGGATGAATTCAGGCTTTATTCACAGATAGGTCCAGTCGTTGAATATATATCGTGCCTGCAACTTAAAAAAGCATCAGACGCTATAACAGAGAAAGAAGTGGAAGATTATCTAAGCGAAATATATAAAAGATTTAAAATCGATCCAAGGGTAACAAAGGAAAATCTGCTCAGGTCTTCAAGAGTGTCGCTCGGTTTTGAGAGAATAATTTTTAATAATAAGCTTGATGGGATTGCTTTGAGCGACCTGATTCCTGAACTTCATGAAGTGGTGGGTCTTAGGCCATGTCTCTATAGTGAAAAACTTGCAAGGTCAGATGCCGTGGTTGGCAATGAAGGAGATCTTGGAGGGACTACAGGAATGTACATTCTTCGAAGGCTAACTGGCAATCCTGTAATGTTTACCGAGATTTTTAATCTTGATTATGAGTCAAATTCAGTAGGCGCCGGGCATGCAGGACCTTCCAATTATCTTCTTTCACAAGGCGACAGCCATGTAACAATAACTCCTGATTTTGAACTAATGGATGCAACATCAAATATTAGCGGCGTTTGGATGGAATTTATCGGCAAACCAGGGAAAGTCACAATCCTTAATTTTATTTGTACGCTTGACTCTTTCCAGATGACAATATTAAATGGCGAGTCCCTGGGGGGAGAGCCAAGGTTTGATGGATATCCGCATTACCAGATAAAGCTTGAGCCGGATCTACAGGATTTCCTGAAAACCAATTCCATCAACGGGACCAGCCATCACTGGGCAGTCGTCAATGGTAATGTAAAAGAAGAGCTTTTATTGCTTGCGGATATGCTTGGAATAAAGAGGGTTGTTTTCTAATCATTTATTTTGATTATTATCCTTTGAAATGATTTTATGACACCTAAAGAAAGAATAACATCAGCATTCAAAAACTCTAAACCAGACAGGGTTCCTGTGTCCCCGGAACTTTGGGATGTTATACCTCTAAAAGTCAGCGGCAGGCCTTTCTGGGAGGTTGGAGGAACCTGTTTTTCAAAAATTCCTCTCTGGAAATTGCAGCTTGAAACATACCAGTATTTTGATTGCGAGGCATGGATTCCCGTTGAACCAGGGATTTCTTTAAGACAGCAACAAATGCTGGATGTGAAATCATGGTTTGAGAATCCGGAATTGATAATAACAGAGATATTATATAAAAGCTCAAAAGGTATACTGCATGAGCTGAAGCACTCAGTTTTTGATTATGATCTCTGGCCGGTTGAAAGGCCTGTTAAGAATATTTTTAATGATTGGCCTATAATAGAGGAATATTTTTTTGATGATCCTTCAAAACTTGACTACAGTACTATAGAAGATGCATTAACTGCTACAGGAGAACATGGGATAACCGAGGGAATCATAGGCAATACTTTTTTTGAATTCCTGACTTCTTTCAGGGAGGGCGGTGCTGTCCAGGTAATGCTTGATTTAAATGATTATCCGGAATTTTTTGGCCACATTCAAAAGCGGTATATCGGTTACCTCACAGGAATATCGGGTGAAATCATAAAAAGAACAAATGCAGAAAGTCTGTTCTTAAATTGCGGGACTTCGAGTCTTGACACAATAAGCCCGCAATTATTTAAGAAATGGGACCTGCCCCTGCTTGAAGCAATCGGCAGAGTTACTGCAAAATCAGGAAAAATATTCCATTATCACCTGCACGGAAAGGGAAGGATACTGCTTGAAGATATAGTAGATGCGGGAGTTAACATGATATGTCCTCTGGAACCTTTTCCGCTTGGGGACTTTGATTTAAAAGAAGTCAAGGAAAAATTTAAAGGCAGCCTGGCTTTAAAAGGCAATATCAATCCATTTTTCCCCCTAAGGGATGGGAATCCTGAAGATATTGAAAAAGCAGTGAAAAAATGCATTGACGATGCAGCAAAAGGCGGGGGTTTCACGCTTGCTTCTGCAGATGGGGTCTTAAGAGACACACCGTTTGAGAATATCACTGCAATGGTTGAAGCTGGAAAAAAGTATGGAAAGTATTAATAAAAAAATTACCTGATTATTGGAATTAGGAAATTTATGAAGATAAAAGAAGAAACCCCAAAGGAGATTTTTACTGGGACTTTAAAGCTGCAAAAAGTTTCCAGGTATCCAGTTGCTCCACACTGGTGGGGTATTTACAAATATGAGGCTGCAGGTCTTGATTATAGAAAAGCAGCATGGCAGGAAGGCGGGAACCTTTCAGATATTTACATGGATTTCTATGAAAAATTCAAACCTGACTGGTTTCATCTCCACATAGGGACCCCATTATATTTTAAGGGCTCGCAAATCTTAAACAGAAATAATAGGCCGATGCTTGTAATCGACCCATCAATGAGGGATATAAAGAAACATGACAAATATTTTTCCATAGAAAACGCTGACGATGAGGAGATAGTTGATTACCCTGATTATCTTTTAGGCTCTCGGAGTTTCAAACCCAAAGTAGATCTTTCAAGTAAAAGAAAAATAGATGATTTTATCAGCAGATATGTTTTTATGCCGGCTGACAAAATCATCAGGCTGGGCTACGCTGACCATGTAAAGATAATCTCAGAAAAATACGGCAGTAATGTATTCATCAATGTTCATATACCTTCAGCCATTTGTGAAATATTTGACCCGATAACAGGATACACAGGGTTCGAGAATGGTTTACTGGCTTTTCATGATTTCCCTGGAGGTATGGGACATCTTCTTGAGCGCTGTTATGAATCCCAGCTAGAATGGGCAAAGGCATATTCATTATCAGGTGCTCATGGATTTGCTATTTCAGAGGCTTACATTTCCCCTGATGTTGCAAGCCCTAATATTTACAGGAATTTTGTTAAGCCCATACACAGGGATTATTTTTTAGAGGTCAAAAAAATGGGGTTGTTTGCGATTCTTTATTTTACTGGTGATATAAATCCAATCCTTGAAGATATTGCAGATATTAACATAGACGGGCTTATGATCGAAGAATCCAAAAAGAATTTTTACCTTGATGTTGGAACTATAAGAGAAAAAATCGGGGACAGGGTCTGTATTTTTGGAAACATCGATTCTATCTATCTGCTGCATAACGGAAAACCACAAGAAGTAAAGGCAGAAGTAATAAAACAGTTACAGGATTCAGTTAATAATTTCATTACCTGCAACGGCAGCCCGATTACACCCGGGACACCAATTAATAATGTCTTTGCTTTTTTACAAGCGGGAAGGGAGTTTAAATAAGATGGCTATGACTTCGAAGGAAAGAATGCAGACTGCTATGGATCATGAAGAGCCTGACAGAGTGCCATTCCAGGCAACATTTGTTCCGGAAGTGGATAAAATACTTAGAAAAAAGTATTCAAAGGAGATAGAGGATATAAAAGGGAAAACCACTGAGAAGTACCAGGGAATGACAGAGCTTGATATTTTATTCGGTCACGACATGCTGTTGCTTACATACGGCATATCGACTGGATATTACAGGGATACAGATTCTGATATCTATTATGATGAGTGGGGCATAAAGTGGAAGAAGATCCCTTATAATACAAAAAATGGGACCGGTTACTATACTGAAATAATCGAATTCCCTCTTGCTGATGACAGCAAGATAGATAAATATATCCCGCCTGATCCTGAAAATGAAGATATGAAGTATGCTGAAGAAGTCATTAAAAATTATGGAAAAACACATTACATTTGCGGGATAATAGACTGCTCGATTTTTGAAGCCCTGAAGTATCTCAGGGGCATAACACAGAGCCTTATTGATGTAGTAGCAAACAAGGATATTGCGCACAGGATAATGGATATATCCGTGGATTATCACTTAAAGCTTGGTTTTAAACTAATAGAAAGAGGGGCAGACCTTTTATGGCTTGCAGATGACCTGGGCGGTGAACATCAACTGTTAATGTCGCCTGGAGTATTCAGGGAAATGGTAAAACCAAAGATGGGGTATATGATAGACAGCTTAAGAAAAAAGAATAAAAACATAAAAATAGCATTCCACAGTGACGGATATATTGAGCCAATTATCGATGACCTTATAGAGGTCGGTGTCGACCTGTTAAATCCAATACAACCGGAATCTATGGAACCTTCCTGCATTAAGAGAAAATACGGGAAAAAAATCGGGATGTGGGGTACTATCAGTACCCAGCAGACTCTTCCTTTTGGAACGCCTGAAGATGTCATAAAGGAAGTCAAAGAAAGAATAAAAAGCTGTGGTCCCGGAGGCGGTTTTTTACTTGCACCGACACATAATATCCAGCTTGATGTTCCATTTGAAAATATAGAGGCTTTTTATAATGCAGTAAAAGAATACAGGAATTATCCATTAGATTAGAAGGGATAGCGATAGAGATATGCGCAGCATATTTACTGATTTGAAATGGCCAGTTGATATTTTGGTTTCTGAATAATTTTTCTAAAGAAAGGAAAAAATGATATCTACAGAAGAAATAAAAAAACAGCTATATGAAAATATATTGAATGGTGATTTTGAAACTACAAAAGATATTGCCCAAAGCTCTTTAAATGCGGATGCCGATCCAATGGAAATGATAAACAGTATACTTGTTCCGGCAATAGAGCTTGTCGGGGAAAAATTCGGCAGAAAAGAATATTTCCTGCCAGACCTCATGCGAAGTGCAAATGCAATGAAAAATGCCCTGGAAATATTTGAAATAGAAATAACTAAAAAAGGAATTGAGCGTAAATCGGCAGGGAAAGTCATCATAGGTACAGTAAAAGGTGATATCCATGAAATAGGAAAATCAATTGTAGCTTCACTGCTTACAGCAAAAGGGTTCAGTGTCACGGATCTGGGAGTGGATGTAGAGTCAGATATTTTTATTAAAAAAATCCTGGAAGAAAAAGCAGATATCCTGGCAATGTCTGCGCTTCTTCCTATTACAATGCCTTATCAGGCAAAAGTAATAGAAGACCTGAAAATCAGGGGTTTAAGGGATAATGTAAAGGTAATTGTGGGCGGTTCTCCTGTCACTCAGGAACATGCAGACAGGATAGGCGCTGATGGTTATGCTGATAATGCAGTTGAAGCGGTAAAGCTTGCAGAAAAATTAATGAAAAAATAATTTGAAAAAAAATAAAACCTGGAGGTTTTTATGTCTATAAGAGGTTTAAAAGGCGGAATCCTTAAATTCTTAAAGGAACCTGATATTGATGCAATCCATTTTGCAACACTTGAGGTTCTTGGCGAAGTCGGAATAAAAATGGAATACAGGCCTGCCCTGGAAATATTCCGCGATTTTGGCGCAAGGGTGGACTTTAAAAATTCTATCGTAAAAATAGACGAGTACCTGTTAAACAAGGCTTTATCAACTGCGCCTTCAAGATTTACACTTTATGGTAAGAATGAAAATTTTGATGTCAGGGTTGATCCAGAAAGAGTGTATACTATTGGCGGTTCTTCAGCGCTTAACGTCCTTGACCTTGATGGAAATTACAGGCCGGCTTTGTTTGATGACCTCATTAAATTTACAATACTTCTGGACAGGCTCCAGCATCTGCACATAATGCATGCTATTGTCATACCTTCTGATATTGAAGAATATGGCGTGGACAGGATGCTTTTTGCAGGGACTTTTCCGTACACTTCAAGGAATTATTATTCACAATCACAGACCGGGGCTGATGGTGTGCTGGACCAGATAAAAATGGCCGCAGTTGTGCAGGGAAGTGAGGAAGCAGTCAGGAAAAACCCGATGTTTACTGAAGTAGTATGTATGGTCAGCCCGCTTCAGCATGAGAAAGTAAACAGTGAAGTATTGATGGAATCTGCTAAAAACAATATCCCTGTATATGTGGAAGTCGATTCGATGCCTGGAGGGACAACACCCGCACCGATAGCAGGGACGCTTGTAGAGCAGAATGCAAATGTGCTTGCAGGAATCATACTGGCTCAGCTTGTAAATCCTGGCACGCCTTGCATATATTCAATAGCTTCAGGGCTTATGGACATGACGACCGGGGGATATTCAGGAGGCGCCCCTGAGACGAACCTTCTCCATTGCGCAACTGCCCAGGTAGCCCACTATTATAGCCTGCCATTTCAGGGAGGAACCGGTATAGATGCAAAGATACCTGACGCTCAGGCTGGCTATGAGAGAGCGATGCAGGTCTTAAGCAATGCACTTGCAGGGACAAATTTTATACACCTTTCTTTTGGAATGATGGAAATGATGTTGTCTGCTTCTTATGAGCAGTGTGTCATAGATAATGAAATAATGGGAGCAGCTTTTAAGATGCTCGAAGGCATTGTTGTAAATGATGAAACACTGTCTGTCGATTTGCTGCGAAAAGTAGGCCCAAAAAGCGCACATTTTTTGACATTTAAGGAAACATCAGAATATGTAAGAAAAAACTACTGGGTGCCGGAAATCACTGACAGAAATGTATGGAGCTCCTGGAAAGCTATGGGAGGAAAAAGCATGCAACAGGCTGCCGGAGAGATTGCAAAGAAAATCATATCAGAAAACGATAAACCATATATCCCAGAAGAACAAACAAAAGAGATATTGGATATGGCCAAAGCATTTCATAAAAAAGCAATAATGAATTTAAAAAAAGCCAGCAGCAGTCACTGAAAAACCAATTATTCAAAATAAAAATGGAAGAAACAATAAATACCGGTAATCTGAGGTTAAGGATCCTTAATATATTAAGGAACAGGGGTCCTGCCACCAAACAGGATATTGCACTGACATTGGGGTTTAACCTTACAACTGTATCAAGCCTGGTAAATGAATTGTATATTTCCGGAAACTATATAAAAGTGGAGGGAGATGACTATTCTTCAGGAGGTAGAAAACCTAAATTATATACCCTGAATAATGCTGTGGGATATATTATTGGGATTGATATAGGCGGTGAAAACTTAAGGTTTATGCTCACTGACTTATGCGGCAGTATTATAAAAAGCTATAAAAAAGAAAATGAAGTAGGTTCATCCAGGGAAAAAATAATAAATGAAGTGCTGGAAAACATAAATAAGATATGTGAGATATCAGGCGCTCCTTTAAAAAAAGTATTAGGCACAGGAATCAGTATCTCGGGTATAATCAATTCAAACACAGGAACAAGTATATATTGCCCCAATATAGATAGCCTCAATAATTTTGAGATCAAAAAATATTTTGAAAATAAGACAGGAATGCACTTTTTTATTGATGACAGCGTCAGATGCATGACAATAGCAGAGAAGCATTATGGTGCCGCTAAGTCTTATGATAATTTTCTTTTTGTAGGGCTGGGTAAGGGAATCGGTCTGGGTATCTACGTTAATGGGAAAATATACAGGGGAAGCAATGGCCTGGCAGGCGAGCTGGGACATATTACAGTTTCAGAGGATGGACCGATATGCAACTGCGGAAATAGGGGCTGTCTTGAAGCGATTGCATCCAGTTCAGGAATCGTAAAAAGGGCTGTAGAGGGAATAAATAACGGGATAGTGACTTCACTTTCATCGATAAATAATGGCGATTATTCAGCATTGACAGTTGAAGAAATAGCAGGAGCAGCAAAATCCGGAGATAAGTTTGCTTATTCCATTATCAACAGGACCGGGGTGTATATTGGCATTGCAATCGCTACCGCACTCAATCTCTTTGGAACTGAACTTGTTGTGCTTGGAGGCGGCATCTCCATGTCCGGGGATATAATGCTGGACGCCATTAAAAGGACCGTACAGATGCGAGCACTGGAGGTAGTGTCAAAAAAAGTGCTCATAATTAGAAGCGAGCTTAACGAATATAGCGCTGCCTGGGGAGCAGCAACAAAATTCATTAATGTGCTTTTTATGGATGACAAATACAACATACTTAAGAGGAAAATAGAACCTTTTAATAAGCCTTCAATTAGAAAAAAAGAAGATATCTAATATGTAAACTTATATAAGAAGCCATTCAGGGAGCGCTCTAAGTGAATAATTTAAATCTTAAAGAGATAATGGATAATTCAGAAAAAGATCATATTGGTGAACTTAGAAAATCAATTGCAATTTATGATAAGGAATTAGCAATAACTACTGTTCAAAAATTAATCAATGAAAAAATAGATCCTTCAATTATCATAGAAACAATGACAGAGGTCATGAGGTTAATTGGAAATGCATATGATAATGATGAACTTTTCCTGCCGGACCTGATCGGAGCCTCTGAGACGATGTTTGCGGCAATGCCGGCTTTAGAGGAAGAGTTAAAAAGAACAGGAGGCAGGATTGCCAGCCTTGGTGTTATTGTAATCGGTACAGTTTTAGGGGACATTCATACTATCGGCAAGCAGATGGTGCGGACAATGCTGCTTGCAGAAGGTTTTACTGTATATGATATAGGAGTAGACACTTCTGCAGAAAAGTTTATAGACGCAATCAAAACTTATAATGCCGATATCCTTGCAATGTCTGCCTTGCTGACAACAACGGCTTATGAACAAAAAAAAGTCATTTCAATTCTGGAAAAAGAAGGTTTAAGAAAAAAAATAAAAGTCATAGTTGGAGGTGGCGCAGTAAGTGAGGAGTTTGCGCAAAGCATAGGTGCAGACGGCTACGATCCGACAGCGCCCGGGGCCGCAAAACTTGCCAGGAAACTGATTTGCAAATAAACCTTAAATATTATTTTTTATTAATTAAATATAGATGGGTATCTGCTTCGCTAAAGCAAGGATGTATTTTATGGCCTGAATTAATTATTAACTTGAAATAATACCAAATATGTCGAGTGAATGAGTCAGATGGATACCCATCTTAAATATAATGAAAATTAAGTAATAAAAAAGTTATTAAATAATATTTTTATTTGAAAGAGAGACAAATGAAAAGCTTTTTTTCAACACTATCTGAAAATGAAATTACCGGGATACATTATGCAACGCTGGATATTTTAAAAAATACCGGCAGCCATGTTTTCAATGAGGAGGCGCTTAGTCTGTTAAAGAAGGCTGGCTGTAAGATAAGCGGAAATCTGGCTAAGGTGCCGCCGCATATAGTTGAAAAATCAATATTTACTGCTCCCAAACAAATAACTATATTTAATCGTGAGGGTAAGACGGCTATGCTGCTTGAAGATAAAAATATTTACTTTGGGACCGGACCAACCACTCCTTTTAGTCTTGATGTTTTTACAGGAGAAAGGAGGATGACTACCGTTGAAGATATTGAGCTGCATACAAAAGTTTCTGAATCCCTTAGGAATGTTGATTTTGTCATGCCTATGGGTTCAGCAACTAATGTAGCCAAAGAAATTTCAGACATTTATGAATTTATAGCAACTGTTAAATATACTGTTAAACCCATACCCTTTATAACCTGGAACAAAAAGAATTTGAAGGCAGTTATTGAAATCGCAAGTATTTTTTCCGGCAGTCTGGATAATTTAGTTGAAAAACCATTTATAATCCAGTTTTCGGAGCCAACTTCTCCCCTTACTCATACTAAAGATGCTGTTGATAAACTTCTTTACAGTGCTGAAATCGGAATACCTGTGGCATATTTTCCCTGTAATACATTGGGCGGCACCGGTCCGATGAGCATTTATGGATCAATTGTGCAAAGCAATGCTGAAAGTTTAATGGGCCTTGTATTGTCACAACTTAAAAGAGAAGGAGCGCCATTTATAATCGGAGGTTGTGGAATACCGCTTAATATGAGCAACGGGCTCCTGAGCGTCGGTGCCCCGGAGTATTACCTGACTATGTCCGCATATGCGGCAGTCTGCCAGTATTATAAAATACCGATGTTCGGTCTTGGAAGCCAGTCAGACTCAAAAGTCATTGATGAACAAGCTGCTATAGAAATGACATTGCATACATTAATGTCAGCTTTAGCTGGAATTAATATGATAGACGGTTTGGCTCAGCTCGAGAGCTGTATTCTTGGCTCTATTGAAATGGTTGTATTGTCAGATGAAGTAATCGAAATCATTAAAAGACTGATAAATGGTGTTGATACCGGGAGCGATAAAGAGATTCGGGAATTGATTAACGAAGTAGGACCTGGCGGCCAATATGTTGACCAAGAGCATACACTGAAAAATTTCAGGTCCGCCTGGTTTCCAACTTTATTTGACAGGAATAATTTCAGCAGATGGAAGCAGGAAGGTTCTTTGGATTTAAAACAGAGGCTTAATAAAAAAACCAGGGAGATTATTGATAATTTCCAAATAGAAGATTTACCAAAAGAGACAATGGGTAGCATAGATCAAATAATGGCGCAATATAATAATTCTTTTAATGGCAAAAGGAGATAATTTAAGTGGCATCAGCCGGATTTAAACTTAAAATTAAACCTCTTGAAACAATAAGTGAAGACGAAATAGAAAGGATACATGCTGCAACCATAAATGTCCTGGAGGAAACAGGCATAAAAATTGAGAACAAATGGGCGCTTGACTTGCTTAATAAAAATGGCTGCATCGTGGATTTTGACAGCATGATTGCCAGGTTTCCTCAAGAATTGATTGAGGAATGCATAAAGACTACTCCTAAAATCTTTAAATTCAAGGCCAGAGAGGAAAAAAATGATGTAATTCTGGGCGGTGATTCTGTATATTTTCATAGCGCTCCCGGCATGAATACAATCGACCTTGATACTTTTGAACCCCGGCCGCCCACAAAGGATGAACATATTGACTATATAAAAGTACTGGATGCACTTCCAAATCTGCACAAACTATCAGCTTATCCGTATTGGGGTTATGAAGGTGTATCCCCGGCAATGGCCATACCTGAAAGCTGCGCTATTAAAATATTATATTCAAGTAAAACCCAGGAAGTAGCCTACAACCTTGATAGTGAAGTTTTTACTTTAAAGATGGCTCAGGCTGCAGGGGTAGAGTATATGAGCGGTTTACATACTACATCACCATTGGGGGTTGACAAGGCTTCTATAATAAACACCCGCAGGACTGTTGAAGCAGGATTTCCAATTTATATTGCTAATGGCTGTACATGTGGAGGGACATCTCCAGTTACGGTTCCAGGATCACTTGTAGTCGGAAATGCTGAACTCCTGTCAATGGTTGTCCTTGTGCAGCTAATGGAGAAGGGAACAAGAATACTTGTATGGGATATAGTATGGCCTATGAACATGAAAACAGGAGCTCCATTTTTTGGCCAGATACAGGATTCCCTGGAAAATGCAATATTTAACCAGATATGGAGGAAAAAATATAAAATACCAATTTCCAATGGGACAGTTGGTTATGGCAGTGCTAAAAATATAGGTTTTCAATCAGGGTATGAGAAAGGGATGGCAGCTCTAATCTCAGCTCTTTCCGGAGCAAATAATATCCAGTTTCATGGCCATATATTTGGTGAACTTTCTGCCCATCCTGTCCAGGCGGTACTTGATGATGATATTGCAGGAATGGTGGGGCATTTTATTGAGGGAGAAGAGGTTAACAAAGAAACAATTGCGCTTGATTTAATTAAGGAGGTCGGGACAATACCGGGCCAGTATTTAGATAAGGAGCATACCAGAAAATGGTGGAAATCTGAGCAATTCATGGGAAAATCAGCAGACTATACCTCTACTTATTCAGAGTGGGCCAGAAAAGGTAAAAAAAATGCCATAGACTACGCAAAAGATAGGGCAGAAGATATCATTGCGACCCATAAGCCGCTTCCTTTGCCTGATGGAAAAATCGAAGAGATTGTTAAAATATTAGAGGAAGCAAAAAAATATTATAAAGATAAAGGGATTCTTTAGCATAGCGCCAGATAAAAAAAATAAAAATCTAACCCAGGGTAAAAATTTAATATATAATAATATAATTAGAAAAAAAACAGGGGGAGGTGAAAAAGTTTTACCGGGTATTTTTAGAAAAATATTTTGAAGGGAGAAAAAATGAAAAGAAAATTATTAATGCTGCTTGTATTGGCAGTAGCAATAATAATGATCGCAACATTTTCATTAACAGGCTGCGCACAGGAGGCTGCTGAAACAACTGCCGCTGCTGAAACAACTGCCGCTGCCGAAACAGAAGCAGCTGAAGAGACAACTGCTGCCGAAACAACAGCATCTGCCGAACCTGTAAACCTGGTCATATGGTGGTGGGGCGAACAGGAAGCACCGGGCCTGGAGGGCTTCATGCAGGAAAGCACTGAAATGTACACCCAGGAACACCCAAATGTGACTTTCGAACTTGTACTTCAATCCACAGAATCGCTGGTTGAAGCATTCAGGGCTGCAGGAGCAGCTGGGGAAGGTCCTGATATCCAGTATTTCTGGGGTGGTATTTTAACCATAGAAGATGCATGGAATGAATTTATAGTCCCCATTTCTGATTATCTTTCCGAAGAAGAGCTTAGCCACATGTATACGAGAAATGAGCAGATGATGGGGGGCAAAATTTGGGGCGCTCCATGGTATATGGTTCCAATGGTGTTCGGCTACAATAAAGATATTTTCACTGAAGCAGGCCTTGACCCTGAAAGTCCTCCCAAAACATGGACAGATTTTATGACTGCATGCGCTGCAATCAAAGCCGCAGGGTATGCCCCGGTCATGCTGGGTAACCAGGAAGGTATCCAGGGAGGCTGGATGCAGGGATGGCTGGGCGGACAGTGGATGGGTGGAAAAACCCCGCGTGATTTCATGGCGCCGGTAGTTGAGCAGGCAAGTTATACAGATCCAAAATATGCAACATGGTGGAAGTATTTTGGTATGCTCAGGGATAATGGTTACTTAAATGATGACTTTCAGTCTATCCAGCTTTATCAGGGAATGGAAGAATTCATGGCAGGTAAGGGCGCTTTCAGTTTTGGAGTTCTATCATCTGCAGTCAGCTGGATAAATACGATGGGCGTTGATAAAGTAGGTTTTATGTCAGCTCCAATTGTCGAGGAAGCCGACGGCGGGTGGGCACAGCCCAATATGCTGGATGTCAGCTCACAGGCACTGGCTATAACATCCTGGAGTGAAAACAAGGAAGTCGCAGCAGATTTCATTGCATTCCTGCATACTGCTGAAAGGCAGAATGCAATGTATCTGCAGTCAGGTGCACCACCATGTAACGACAGGTTTGACATGAACCTGTTAAAAACTGAACAGGAGAAATGGGCATATGAGCAGGTGACCTCCGGTAACTGGTTCTTCCACAATGAAAACTATATTCCCTGGCAGGTAAACGTAGACGGCCATTATGTGGTTGCACAGCAGTTTATTGATGAAAACCTGACACCGGAAGTCGCTGCCAGCAGAGTCGATGAAGCTGCAAAGCTGTTCAGGAGTGAAAATCCTGACACTCTGCAGAAAATGGTAGAATGGTATGATTCATTTGGTGAAGTGTTTGGAGAATAGGATATATTGTAAGGCTTTTATTTAGTATTCGATAAATGGAATTTACAGGGAGGAAGAAATTAATATCCTCCCTGTAAAAAATAAATTTAAACGATTATTTGATATGCAGCTCAGGCGTAAATTTACAGAAATAACACTATATCTTATACCGGCTTTGGCGGTTATAGGTTTTGTTTACTTTTTTCCATTGATAAAGGTAGTCCAGTATTCTTTTATGAGAATAAAAGGGACAAACTTTGATTATATCGGTCTTACTAATTACATTAATCTTTTTAATAACCCAAAATTTATAGAAGGTTTAAAGAATAGTTTCCTGCTGCTGATTTCTGTACCGATTATTTTGGTAACAGCGATTTTTTTTGCAATACTCCTTTATGAAAGAATGGGCGGATGGAAATTATACAGATTCACATTGTTCCTGCCCTATATTCTGGCTATTCCTGTGGTGGGAGTTGTTTTTGGTTATATTTTCCAGTTAAATGGGATATTGAATTTTTTTCTTGAAAAACTAGGTCTGGAATTCTTAATCAATGATTGGTTCGGTTCCTCGAAATTAGCCCTTTGGACCCTGATGTTTGTAATAATGTGGAAAGAAATAGGTTTTTCCATAATATTGATATTTGCAAGGCTGCTAAGCATAAACCAGGAGCTCTATGAATCTGCAGAGATTGACGGAGCATCATGGATAAAAAAACATATCTATATAACAATCCCCCAGTGCAGGAATGTAATATCTTTCCTGTCGGTTATATTGATAATTACAATGTTTGCCTGGGTATTTAATTATGTATTTACACTTACAAGAGGCGGCCCCGGGAATTCAACAATGGTCTCAGAATTTTACATCTTTGAAACTGCATTCAGGGATTATAATCAAGGGCTGGGAAGCGCTGCGGCTGTTATCCTTTTTATTATTATGCTGGCAATGATTTTTTTATATACTAAATTATTTGGCAAAGAAGAAACTGACTAATAAATAAAATGACTTTTAAGAATATTAAACCCAGGAAAAATTATCCTTCACTAGTAACCAGGCAGCTACTGATGCTTTCCTTAGTAGTGCTTTCGCTTTTCCCTGTGTTTTTTATGGTTAACACTGCATTGAAATCCAAGGAAGACTATATAGAAAACAGGTTTGGATTGCCGCAGGGTATTTCATGGCAAAATTTCAGGGAAGTTTTTTTAGGCAAGGATTTCGCACAGTGGTTTTTGAATTCGATATTAATGACAACTGTAAGCGTGATAGTATCGCTGTTAATAGCATTACTTGCAGCATTTGCGCTCTCCAGGTATAAATTTAAAATGAGGGAGGGGATATTAAAATTTGTCATCTCACTGATGATGATCTCGCCGGTGATTATGATAATCCCTCTTTTTGTTTTCATGTCAAAAGTACAACTTACCAATTCCTATATCGGAATAAACTTAATTTATACGGGTCTCCTGCTGCCGTTTTCCATATATTTATTAACCACTTTTTTCAGGAGCATACCTCAATCGATAATTGAAAGCGCTTATATAGACGGCTGCAGTTCCATAAGGATATTGAGGAATATTCTGGTTCCAATGTCTATGCCGCCAATAATTACTCTTATAGTAATCAATGCGCTTTGGGTCTGGAACGAATTGCTGTTAGCCCTTATATTTCTGCAAAAGGACCAGTTCAAGACTCTAATGACAGGCATTACTGTATTTAAATCAAGATACAATGTAAATATACCGCTTACAATGATGGGGCTGGTCATTGTCACCATTCCAATGGTGGTTATATATTTTTTAGGGCAGAAATATTTTATCAGGGGATTGGTTTCAGGCTCTCTAAAGGAGTAATAACCAGTTGTTTGAATTAAACCATATAAATTTGGAGGTTTGATTTGCGCGATTTTACAAAGGAAAAAATGACTGCCAGGCAAAGGCTGGAAATCATATTAGAAAACAGGGAGGCAGACAGGGTACCCATCAATGATTTCATCCAGAATTTTGATGTTGTTGAATATTGCACCGGGAAAAAAGTAACTGATAAGAATTATACCGAACTTGTCTGCAGGGTTTTATCTGAAAATGTTGACTGCTGTGAAACTGTGCCTTCTGTCATTAAGGAAGGCGTAAGAAAAGAAAAAGATGGTTTTGTTTATAAGGATGAATGGTGGACCAGCTGGATCCTTGAAAAACCGTTTTCAGATACAAAGGGATTAAAAGAACATATATTAAAAAACATTGAGGATTTGCAGGTTTATGAGCCCGGGGATGAATTTAACTATGCGGGATGGGTAAACCTGTGGGGCAGTGAAACAGGGAAATCCGCAGGTTTTATTCATCCAAAGGAAAGGTTTAAAAGATTGCAGGAGATGCTTGGGGATGTAGTGCTGTTTATTGCACAGAGCCCGGTAGGTTTGGATGTGGCCTATAACAGGGCAGGCTGGGAGCTGTTCTCATATGCTTATATTGAATATCCTGAACTTATGCATCTATGGCTGCAGGCAATCGCAGATTTCGAGGAAAAAAGGATACACGATATTGCAGATTCCAGGCTCTCGCCTCTTGTCCTGTCATATTGTGACATTGCATGGAATAAAGGATTGATTTTTTCCCCGGAATTTTTAAGAAAAGAACTCATACCATTTTTAAAGCAGAATGTCGATGCCTGGCACAGCCATGGCATAAAAGTATTTTATCATTCTGAGGGAGATATAAGGCAGATAATACCTGACCTCATAAGCGCAGGCATAGATGGAATCCACCCTGTTGAGCCAATGGCGGGAATGAGCACTAAAGAAATAAAAGAAAAATATCCGGGGCTCTTAATGATAGGCGGTCTTGATAATTCACAGATGCTAAACAATTGGACAATGGATGAAATAGATAATGCAATAAAAGATGCCATTTCCGGAGGGAAAGAAAATGGAGGTTATATAATAAGTTCCAGTGAGATACACCCGGCATGCGACCCCAAAAGAGTTGTTAAAATGTGGGACAGCGAAATCAGGTATGGATGGTATTGATTGCCCGGATGTTGATGTGGATTGGCGATTTATTTAATTGCAGATTTAAAAAACTATTTAATATATTTTTCAGGAGAGACTAATGGAGATTAAAAAATTAATGCCAAAAGCAGGCCTATTGCTATTTGAAGCCAAATGGTTTTTGGATTTAGGAATTGGAGAAGAAGGGGGTAGCGTCGGCGATCTTGGTTCCCTGTTAAAAAAAGAGATAGGAAAAATCGAAGATTCATTGCAGGGTAAGGTAGACCTGGTAAACCCCGGAATTATTTTTGATATAACATCAGCAAGAAAAGCCCTGGACCTGTTCCTGAAAGAAAAAATCGATCTGGTGATAGTATGTTTTTTAACCTGGGCTGAGGACAAGGCATGGATAGAGGTCTTAAAGAATATTGGTGAAATACCTATACTTTACTGGGAGTATATGACAGGGTTTTACACTACCAGGCAGTACAGCCCTCTTGAACTGTATCATAATTGCGGGATTGTCGGCGCCCTCCAGGGTTCGGGAAGCCTGAAGAGATTCAGGAAAAAGTTTAAGCTGGTAATAGGAGAAGCAGGCGATGAAAAAATAGTTTCAGGAATTGCCTCTTTTGCAAGGGCAGCAATGGTAAAAAACAAATTAAAGGAATCCACTATGGGGCTGCTTCCCTTCAGGAACGACCAGATGAAATCCACATGCATGGATGAATACCTGATGTTAAGGAAAACAGGAATGCTTCTCCAGAACTTGACCCTGGCTGAATTAAAAGAAGAAAGCCTTAAATTGGAAGAGGCTCAAGTGAAGGAGTTCATGCAATGGAATATAAATTCATTCAAATTAGACGTCAATATCAAAAAAAGGGATTTTTTACAGGCTTGCCGCGTATCGCTAGCAATGGCCAGTATGTATACGAGGTATGATTTGAACGCCCTTGCCTTAAATGACGTGTGTGACGAACTTCATCATAATGTAGGCCTGAGACCCTGCCTCTATCCTGAGGTCTACAACGATATTGGAGCAATTATTGGATTTGAAGGCGACATTGCCTGTACGCTTGCTATGTATATGATGTATTTATTCACCAGAAAACCGATAGGTTTTACTGAGATACTTAATTTCAATCCGGAAGAGGGTACTATAAATGCCGGACATCCCGGGCCAAATAACCCCCTGATCGCGGAATCTTATAAGGATGTAACCGTAGTTCCCGATTTGGAATATATGGATAGCGATTTTGAATATGCATACTCAGCAACACTGGAGATGATAGGTGCGCCTGGCAGGGTGACAATGGTAAACCTGCTTGACACAGGTGATGATATCAAGATGATTGTAACTGGGGGTTTATCGCTGGGTGGCCATAAAAGACTTACAGCATTTCCTCATTTCTGCATTAAAACAGATGTTCCAGTTATTGAGTTCCTGGAAAAAGTCTTAAAATCCGGGAGCACCCAGCATTTTGCAGTAGTGCATGAGGATATTTTGGAGGAGCTGCTGGATCTGGCCAGCATACTGGACCTGGAAGTAGTACAAATATAAAGACGGAATTATTCCTGGTAATTGAGAATAAACAGGCAGCACAGTTTTTATCTTATTAGCTATTATGTGATTAATAAATAATAAAAAATTAATAATTCAAAATATTAGCAGTCAGGAGCAAATATGAAGCTTAACAGGGCAGAGGTATTGTCATCAAAGGAAATAAAGATGATAGATGATTCCAGCAGGGAAGTCTTGAATGAAACCGGCATCCTGGTCCATAGTGAGAGCGTCTTAAAATTTATGGCTGATAAAGGGTTAACAGTCGACCTGGATAGCAAAATAATAAAATTAAGCGATAAGATAATTGATAAGTGCCTTTCTTTGGTTCCAGGCGAAATCAAGTTATATAACAGGGACAGAGATTATTATTTAAATATAGGCGAAAAGCAAAAAACATTTACTGCCAGCGGCCATAATGCCATTAATTATTATGACGAGAAAAGCGGAAAAAGGCGGCCTGTTACTAAAAAAGAAGTTGGGAATTTTGCCCTGATATCCGATTATCTGGATAATATCGACATAGTCGGCGTTGAAGCCATGCCCCAGGATGTCTTCCCGCAGGCATCAATACTCCATGCTGTCGATTCAGTGCTAAACAATACCACAAAGCCTGTTTATTTCTCCCCGGAAAATGTAAAAGAAACCAGGGTTTTAATGGATATAATTAAAATAATTTGTGAAAGCGGCAATGTTTCAGAAAAGCCTATTGGAATATGCCAGATTTCTCCAATCAGCCCATTGACATGGTCAAGCGGTACTGCAGACGCCCTGGCGCTCCTTGCCAGTGAAAGGTTTCCATTGCTAATATTGCCGGAACCTTATGCAGGAGTGACTTCGCCAATAACTGTAGCCGGCCTGGTGACAATGAACAATATCGAAAACCTTGCCGGGATAATATTCAGCCAGCTCATAAGTCCAGGCACTCCAGTGATCTACGGAGCCGGGTGGACCACCTTTGAGATGAAGAAAAGCGCTGTGCTGATAGCTACAGCAGAAAGGAATATTTGTACTGTTGCGGGCGCACAGCTTGCCGATTACTATAATCTGCCTTCGCACTGCATAGCTTTTGATACAGATTCAAATGTATATGATGAACAAAATGGTTTTGAGAAGATTTTTAACATAATTTCTACTATGCAGTCAGGAATAGACATTGTAATAAATGCCGGGATGATAGGAACAGGCATGTCTGTAAGTTATGAGCAGCTGGTTGTGGACAATGAGATTGCAAAGTTTGTCAGGAAATATATTGATGGAGCTTATGTCAACCAGGACACAATAGGGTTGGATACTATTAAAAAAGTAGGGCATCATAAAGATTTTATGATAGAGGACCATACTTTTAAATATTTGAAGTCACAAGAGTATATGGAATACGATGTTTCCAACAGGGATATTTATGAGAATTGGATAAAAAAAGGAAAACCATCTATTACCGATAATGCCATGGAGTTAGCTGATAAAATCATATCCGGTCATAAAGTCAAAGAGCTGAGCACAGAAAAGAAAGAAAACATTTCTATGGTATTAAAGGATTTTGAGAATTCATTTAAACATTGAAAAGTCTTAAAATTTTTTCTAAAAAAATAAAAACCTGAATAAAAAATGAGGATAAATAAAATGAAAAATACTTATAAGATGCCAAAAATAGGGGTGATTTCAGTAACCGATGCTCCAAGGGAACAGGGCTTGGTCGAAGAGAGGGAACAGTATATAAATAAAGCCCACAGGGAATTAATAGGGTACCTTCAAAACAACGATATTGATGCAGTCGATGTTTCGCAAAAAATAGAAAGGTCAAACCCTGGTTGGGTTGCGATCCATAGTTATAAAAGCGCCAGGGAGTGCATTAAGGTCATGGTAGAGGAAGATATAGAAGCACTGGTAATAGGCTGCTGGCACTGGTGCGAACCAATGCTAATAGTCGCCCTGGTAAGGGAATTCAATAAACCGGTATTATTATATTCAGATGGAAATCCTGCCTGGGCAGGCGTGACCCTGATTTCGGCGGCAGGCGCATCTTTATGGCAAAATGCTTCAAATCCTTATGCAATCACCCATAAAAGAGTATATGCTGAAAGGACAGAGATTGTCAGATGGGCAAAAGGGGTAACGGCTATAGAGAAATTAAAAAAGAGCACTTTGATCTTATGGGGAGGTTCATACGCGCTGAAGATGGAATACCTTCAGGATGATTATTCAAGGCTTAAGTCTTTTCTGGTAGGTGACATTATTAATGAAGACCAGTATATGCTTGTTAAATACAGTGAGAATATACCAAAAAGCAGGCTGGATAATTTTGCAAAATGGTTAAAAGACAATAAGACAATTATTAAATATGATGAAGAGATGCTTACAGAAGAAATATTTAATAAACAGATCGCTTTATATCTTGCAGCAAAAGACAGGATGGGCGAATATGATGATGTTGCGGGGGTATCTGTAAAATGCTTTACTGAACTATCTGATACTTTTGGCGCAGATCCATGCTTTTTGCCTTCCTTCCTGCCATATTTTGAAGATGCGGAAGGAATAAAGGAAGTCATGTCCTGTGTGTGCGAGGGGGATATTAAAGCATTGATATGCTCATGCCTGTTAAACTTCATATCCGGCGGGATGCCGGCGCTTTTCGGTGATATCCTGTTTATGGGAAAGGATTATTTTGTAATGGGGAATTGCGGGGGCTCATCAATATATTATTCCTGTTGTTCAAGGAACACCAAAGAGGTCCTGAAAAGACTTACAATCGCGCAGAATTTTGAAGGTAGGGGTGGC
The DNA here is from genome assembly GCA_964354265.1 of uncultured Actinomycetota bacterium. Taxonomy (GTDB): domain Bacteria; phylum Actinomycetota; class Humimicrobiia; order Humimicrobiales; family Humimicrobiaceae; genus Fen731. The sequence goes on along the minus strand of CAYGYY010000012.1, from coordinate 3,006 downwards.
GCGGTTAGCTATGATACCCAAAAAGACAATAAGATGACTGTTCTGAGATTGCTGAAAATAAAGGATGAATATGTCGTCCTGCTGGGATTGATGGATACTATAGATGTCACTGATACAATGAGGTGCAAAACAAGTTTTTTCAGGAACTGGCCCCTTACTGCATTTAAATTCAATGTCGACAGGGGCCTGCTTGTCGACGCTTTAGGCGCAAATCACCTAATAGCTGTTCCCGGGGATTTTACTGGTGAACTGACTTATTCCTGCAATATTTCCGGGATTAAAGTCTTCAGAATTGATAATAATTATGATATTAAAAATTGGGTAAACTATGCTATAAACAAGGCTAATGACAGAAGGTATTATTAAACAATATGTGGAGAGAAATTCAATATGAGCGATTTACCAATTTTAAATAATGCCGGTAAAGTATCCGGAGAATTGGTGAAGTTTTGTTATCTTGCTGAAGAATTAAAAATTACTGAAATCGCTGAAGTAAAGATAATAGACTTTTATAATGATATAGGCCTGATGGTCTCAGCCCAGAAAAAAGCAATTAAAATAATATCTGATGTCCTTGAAATAGAGCCTCCGGAATTTTTATTCTGTAAGGGCCATGTCAAAGCATCTGAAGTATTGGGCTGTGAGATTTTTCAACCTGAAGATAATGAACCTTTTATTAGAAAAGGGATATTATCAGACATATCAGACCTAAAAAGTTTTAGACCGCCTCCGCCTGAAAGCAATCCTGTTGTACTGGATTTGATCTCTAAGGCTAAAAAGTTCTATGACCTTACAGGAATAAGGGACACTGTGATGTTTGAAGGTCCTTTTACTGTATCCTGTTTTTTAAGGGGGCAAACCAGTTTTTTGATTGACCTTATTGAAAGCCCGGGTCTTTGCGGGGAGCTTATTGCCAGGGTCACTGACGCTGCCATAGAATGGAAAAAATTTCATGATTATGAATTGGGAATAGTAAAGCCGGACACCACTGGCCTGGTGGATGATTCAATTATAAATATAAGTCCATCGTTGTTTGAGAAAATAGTATTGCCGCAACTTCTAAGATGGTATGACGCTTTCCCTTCTGCCAGAAGACATTTTCACTGCTGCGGGAATATTACCAACTTTTTAAGCGCCATTTCAAAATTAAATTTGACACAGTATGACATGTTTGGTGAAATGATAGATACCCGGGAAATGAAGAAATATTTCCACGGGGTTTTTATAAGCAAACTGGTTGATTTCAGGCTGGTACGCGACAGCAACGAATATGATATCCGTAAACATGTGCTCAAAGAATGCGAATCGGGTGCGCATGGGGGGAATTTCGGGCTTTGCCTTGAAGGGATAAGAGGCGTGCCGCTTCAGAAAGCAAGGATAGTCAGGGATGCAATTGCAGAATTTAACGGGGGAGAAGTGCCTGCTTTTGAAAAAATCGACGGGATATAAAAAATATGTTAATTGAATCAGTTATTTTGATATTATAAAAAAAGGAGATACCGATGCCTATTGCCAGCTTGAAACCTTTCCTTGAAGACGCAAGGAAGAATAAGTATTGCCTTGGATGTTTTAATGTCTTCAATGTTGAGACCCTGGAGGGCGCAGTGGAAGCTGCAATAAACCTTCAGACACCGTTAGTCTGCGCCGTTTATGAGCCGCAGTTGAAATACAGTGACCTGGAGACTTTTTCAAATCTTGTAAAAGATGTGTCCAATAAGGTAAACGTTCCGCTGGTGCTACATCTTGACCATGCAACAGAAATATCAACTATAGTACAGGCAATAAAATGCGGATTTACTTCACTCATGTATGACGGTCCGGTGGGACTGTCTTTTGAAGAAAAAATAAAAAGGACAAAGCAGGTTGTAGATATAGTCCATAGCGTTGGGTTGATGGTAGAGGCGGAAGTGGGTTACATAACCAGGGTAGGCCTGGACGAAGGCAGCGCTGAGGCAAACCTTACAAATGCGAAGACAGCAGCCGAATTTGTTAAAGAAACAGGAGTAGATATATTGGCTCCGGCAATAGGATCCATTCATGGCCTTACTGAGCAAAAGGCTTCCCTGAACCTGGAGATGCTAAAGCAGATAAGTGAGATGACAGATTGTTATCTTTCCCTGCATGGAGGTTCCGGGGTGGATGACAGCATGGTTGCACAAGCAATTGACCTTGGAATTAATAAAGCTTCAGTATATACAAGGGTTTCAACAGTTGCAGTAGCAAAATTAAAAGAGCTCTTATTAAATGAACCACCTGATCTTGCAGTATTGCTAAACGAAGTCAGGAATGGCTACCGGGAGATGATAGAAAACAGGCTAAAAGCCTTCAGGAGTGTAAACATTTGTTCCTTCCAGTCAAATGTCTGCCAGCTGGATCTAACTGCTTATTCAGAAAATGATTCGCAGCAATCCATAGGCAGCACCAAAACAGGATCCAGTAATCATTTTTCAGGGACAGCTTCAGGCGGCCGTTCAGATTATGATAATATAGTCGAAGAGATAACAAAAAAAATATTAGGCTCTCTAAAAGGAAGTTAAAAATGCAGGTACCTATAAAACTTATGCTTGATTATGCCAGGGAAAAAAATTTCATGCTTTCCCGGTTCCTGATTACAAACCTTGAAAGTATAGAGGCTCTAACAAATGCAGCAATCAAAACTGACTCGCCTTTTCTTTATGATATTTATTTTCCTTTGATGGAAAGAAGTTGTCTTGGGTGTGTTGAAGAGCTTGCAAGAAGATTCATTGACAATACAGAACTCCCGACTGCACTTTTTGCAGACCATATAGATTCTGTGGATTCCTGCATAACAGCAATAGACAGGGGTTACTCAGGAGTCATGATAGATTTATCAAGACTTTCTTTGACAGAGAACATAAAGGGTTCAAAGGAGGTTGTTGATTATGCTCATAAAAAAGGCGTTTTTGTTGAAGGGGGAGTAGGAATCATTACAAGGGGTCCATCTGAAGAAGTAGTTGAAACAGACCCTGAAGAGGCAAGAGAATA
>CAYGYY010000011.1:0-40787 GCA_964354265.1 uncultured Actinomycetota bacterium | reverse complement strand
TTCCATATTTTCCTTACTGCCCTTATATTCAGATTGCCATTGGATTAAGGTCTTGTATGGCTTTTATTATATCTTTTATTTATAAATATTTTTCTTTATCTTTTCAGCAAACTCACTTATCATGCTGAATTTAAGCCTGTAGCTTGCAGTATTTGCTATAAGCCTGGTTGTGGAGCCCATCACAGTTTCCATCTCCACAAGCTCATTTGAACGCAGCGTATCGCCAGTGGCAGCAATATCGACAATCTCATCTGCAATGTCAAGCACCGGCGCGAGCTCAATGGACCCGTAGAGTTTTATTATTTCTACCTGCATGCCTTTTCCATCAAAATATTTCTTAGCTATATTTGCATATTTTGTAGCAACTTTAATAGAGCCAAAGTGTTCGTACTTTTCTTTTACTTCCCGGATACAGTCTTTTCTCGTAGCCACAACTATCCTGCATTTTCCGTTCTTAAGATCAGCGAGCTCCACTACATTGCTTTCCAGCTCTTCAAGTACGTCTTTACCTGCAAAACCAATGTCGCAGGCGCCCTGTTCAACATATACAGGCACATCCATAGGCCTTGAGATTATATATCTGAAACCGTCAACAGCGGAAAAAGCAAACAGCTTTCTTGACTGCTCAAAAAGCGGGACAGTATCATATCCTGATTCCTGGAGCATCCTGGTGCAAACATCAAAGAGGTAACCTTTCGGTATTGCTATGCTTAAGTTGTAGTCTTTTTTTCCTGTTATTGCCTCAGTCGCCTTCAAATCTTATCCTTCTGACATTTTTATCTTTATAGTCGTTGCTGAAATCCGTGACTTTAATCTCGTTTTTACTAAAATCTGTCTCATATACTGCATCTGCCTTCCTGGACAGACATAATTCCTCAATGGCTTTTCCATTATCAAAAAAAAGTTCAACATTATTACCTTCATTTCGCAATTTCTCTGCAAGCTTAAGGACATCGCTGCAATCCCTGGAATCGGCAGCAATTATCAGTTTCTTTGAGCCTGTTTTTTTATAGATTTCAGAATCCCTTAGCGCTTGATGGAGGATATCCACATCAAGCGCAAAACCTGTTGCAGGAACGTTCAGCCCAAATTTGCCGACAAGGCCGTCATATCTTCCGCCACTTCCAAGAAGCTCTGTTGTTTGCCGGGCATAGACCTCAAAAATCATGCCCGAATAGTAATCAAAATCCCTTATTATCCCCAGGTCAATAATGAGGTTTTCTGAAAATCCTATACTTTCCAGGAGATTATATATCTCAATAAGGTAATTAAGACTCGATGCCATTTTCCTGTCAGGCGCTTCAAGACAAAAATCCCTTAAGAAACCTGCATCTGTGGCTGGTTTTATAAGTTCAAAGAAAAGTTTGACTTTTGCTTTATCCTTTTTTTGTAAAAGTTCCTCAAGTAATACAAGGTCCCGGTTTAGAAGGCAGGCTTTTAGAGCTTTAAAACCTTTTCCATTAAGACCCAGCCATTCTGATGCACCCTCAACAAACCTTATGTTTCCAATTGCAATACGGAAGTCCTTTATCTTAAGCTTTATTAAAATGTTTACCAATATGTTCAGTATCTCGATATCTGATGTTATGCCTTCTGCGCCGATAAATTCAAGACCTGCCTGGTTTAATACCCGTTTCTTGCCTTTCTGCAAATCTGACTGCCTGAATGAGTTGGCAAGATAAAAAAATCTTGCAGGCAGCTGTTCAGGTTTTATCCGCATTCCTGTCAATCTTGCTATTGGCACAGTCATATCTCCGCGCAGGGATACAATATTTCCGTCATTGTCAAAGAAACTGATCAGTTTATCTTTCCAATCCTGGCCTACACCTGCAGAAATATTCCTTGTGAATTCTATCACTGGAGTCCTTACCTCACCATAACCCCAGCATGTAAACTCCTCCTTAAGGATATCTTCTATTTCCCTTCTTTCACGCGCTTCCACCGGAAAAATATCCCTGAAACCAAAAGGCAGTTTTAAAATTAAGTTTTCTTCCTTACCTTTAAACATCTTCAAAAATTGATATAAATAATTCTCCTGATAAAAAAGTATTATATTAATTTATCCAAATTTTTTCGAGAAGTTTCAATTGTTATTTTATGTCTGGAAGTATATCCCATTTTATTGATTCCTTGAACTTTTCCCTGAGCTGAGAAAATAAGGGGTCATCACATTTTACTTTATAACCCTGTGCAAGCCTGTATGTTTTTTCGATACCAGTATCGTTACCATTTGAGATCTTGAGTTCTACCGGCACATTCCCGGGATTTGATATTATAACTTCATACAGCATATTGATTGCATCCCTGTTGAGGTTTTGTTTATTCAATATTATGACAAGATTGCCATTTTCAAGCGTCTCTTCTGAAACGACCATTCTTTTTTCTTCTGTTTGTAAAAAATCCTTACTTTCATCATCCGGAATCGAATAAACCGGACCATTTGAATTTCCTTCTTCATTATACCCGTTATCAACAAAACCCGGGCTGATATCATCATTTATAACAATCTTACTTGAAAACTTTTCTCTCTTTTGTTCCCCTGCTTCAACCTTTATGAAATCATTATTAATATCATCCACCTCAATAGCAATCAGCTTTATCTGGTCTTCCTTTCTGTCCAGCTTACCCCTGACTTTAATTATCTTATCAGGTTCAAGAATAGCTTTATGCTTTTCAAGAACTGTCGGGAAAATAATGACTTCTATGCTTTCTGTGAGATCCTCAAGAGTCAGGAAGTACATCGGCTGGTTGCTTTTGGTGAGTATCTGTTTAATCTGGGAAATCACTCCTGCAACAGTCTGGGTGGACTTGTCCCTCTCTTCATACAGGCTCTGGATGGATATAAAACCTGAAAGTACATCCTGGTATTCTGCAAGCGGATGACCCGATATATACAGGCCAAGCATTTCCTTTTCAAAGTTCAGGAGTTCCCTTGAAGAGAACTCCTCCATTGCTTTACTCTTTATGCTATCGGATAAATCTCCTGAAGATAAACCTGCAGCATAGCCGGCAGAATCATTTTCATTTTCCGGGGTTTCATCAAAGAATGAAAACTGGCCTGATTGCTTGCTCTTTTTAATCTTTGAAGCCTCATCTGTAATTCTTTCATAATTATCAAGAAGGTATTTCCTTGTAACGTTCAGGGAATCAAAGACTCCTGCCTTTAAAAGACTTTCAATAGTCTTTTTATTCAGGACGCTGTTATCGACCCTACTGCAGAAATCTTCAAAACTCTTATACTTTCCACCAGCTTTTCTTTGGTCAGCTATCAGCTCGATTACATTTGAGCCCACGTTTTTAATTGCAGACAGCCCAAACCTGATTGAATTCCCTACGACAGTAAAATCAGCAAAGCTCTCGTTTATATCAGGGGGCAGTACTTTAATACCCATCCTATTTGCTTCGGTGATATACTGGGCCACTTTTTCCTGGCTGCCCATTCTTATGCTAAGAAGTGCGGCCATGAACTCTACCGGATAATTAGCCTTAAGATAGGCAGTCTGGTAGGATATCATGGCATATGCGGTGCTATGGGATTTATTGAAACCGTATTCAGCAAAGTGCGTTATCAGCTCAAATAATTTATAAGCAGTCTGCTGGTCTATTATGCCTGTGTTTTTTGCGCCATCAATGAATTTATTTTGCTGTTGCTCTATGACATCTCTTTTTTTCTTGCTTATTGCATCCCTCAATATATCTGCTTCAGACATGGAAAAGCCTGCAAGTTTTGAAACAATCATCATTATTTGTTCCTGGTATAGGATTATGCCGTAGGTCTCTTTCAGTACAGGTTCAAGACTTGGGTGGAAATACTTTATTTTCTTGTTTTTATTCTTTGCCTCCACAAAATCATTTACCATGCCGCTCTGCAATGGCCCCGGCCTGAAAAGAGCAAGAGTTGCTATTATATCCTCAAATCTGTCTGGCTTTAAATTGATTACCAGATCCCTCATACCTGAACTTTCAAGCTGGAATACTCCAAGGCAATCACCGTTTGAAAGCATCCTGTAGGTTTTACGGTCGTCCATATCTATGCTTTTAATATCAAGTACAATGTTTTTTGCTTTTTTTATCAGGAACAGGGTCTTATCTATTAGCGAAAGGGTCTTTAAACCCAGGAAATCCATCTTCAGCAACCCTATATCCTGGACATCTTCCATCTTATACTGGGTCTTTATATCACCGCTTTTTTCATCACGCTGGATAGGGGTGTAGTTATAAAGTTCCTCTGAAGAAATAACCACTCCTGCAGCGTGGATAGAATGCTGCCTTGCCTTGCCCTCAAGAGATTTTGCTGTATCTATGATTTCCTTGACCTTTTTATTGCTGCTGTAAAGTCCCTGAAGCTCAGGGACTATTTTTAAGGATGCGTCAATAGTCACATTCAATTCCATAGGAACAAGTTTTGCAATCCTGTCAACTTCAGCATATGGGACTTCAAGCACCCTGCCTGCATCCCGTATTGCCTGTCTTGCAGCCATTGTACCAAAAGTAATCAGCTGCGCGACCCTGCTTTCCCCGTATTTACCGGTCACATATTTTATTACTTCATCCCGTTTTTCATCACTGAAATCTATATCGATATCAGGCAACTTTTTTCTTTCTTCATTTAAGAATCTCTCAAACAACAGGTCATACCTTAACGGTTCAATATCGGTTATACCCAGCAGATACGACACTATGCTCCCTGCAGCTGATCCTCTTCCAGGGCCGACCCTGATGTCATTATTCTTTGCAAAGCTGACAAAATCCCAGACTATCAGGAAATACTCTGCAAATCCCATCTTTTTTATGACACCCAGTTCCCTGTCTATCCTGCTTTCGATTTCGGAAGTCACGATGCTGTATTTCTTTCCTGCACTTTCAAGGCAAAGATTTTTCAGGTAATCATCGGGGCTAAAATCATCGGGTACTTTAAAAGGAGGTATAAGCCCCAGATTGAAGTCAAGTTCAATATTGCATCGGGATGCTATTTCACTGGTGTTTTCAATTGCTCCAGGAAAAGCTGAAAAAAGCCTGCTCATTTCACTGTAATCCTTGAAATAGTACTCCATTGTCCTGGGGAAGAACCCACTCTTCTCATTTTTTTCAAAATCTATTTCTTTATTTTGCTCTTCCTGTTCTGCAAGCTTCCTGATTATATGGCTTATATTGCCATCCAGGTCAGAGTCCGGATTTAAATCATCGCAATACTTCTTGAAATCACCCATAGTGGTGCCAGCCTGTATACATAGAAGCAGGAAGTGATATTTAAAATCTTCCCTATTCAGGTAATGGACATCATTTGTACAGGCTACGCCAATGCCGAATCTGCCCGCAAGCTCGTGCATCGCTATGTTGATATCTTTTTGCTTTTTTATGCCAAAATCAGTAAGTTCAAGGTAGAAGTTTTCCTTTCCAAAGATATCGATATATTCTTCTATTGCTTTTTGCGCCATCTCCATATTGCCTGACTGGACAAACCTTGGGACCTTACCGCTCAGGCAGCCGCTCAGTGCAATGAGCCCGCTGCTATATTGCTGCAGCAGTTCTGCGTCTATCCTGGGCTTGTAATAAAAACCTTCAAGAAACCCTAGGCTTACCAGTTTTAACAGGTTTTTATAGCCCTGCTTATCCTTTACTAGCAGGGTGAGGTGGTTATAAAGGTCTTCTTTCTTTTCCTTGTTCAGTTTTTTATCAAACCTGCTTTTTGGAGCCTGGTAGACTTCACAGCCTATTATAGGTTTTATGCCTGCTTTTGTTGCAGACTTATAAAAATCAATGGCACCATACATGTTTCCATGATCGGTCAGGGCAACAGCGGGCATTTCGAGGTCGATTGCCTTCTTAATCATATCGTCTATTTTTAAAAGTCCATCCAGCAGGGAATATTCGCTGTGGACATGAAGATGAACGAAATTTTTTTTCATGATGTAAAACTATCAAAATCACAAGATTGCTAAAGGCTGGTTATATTATATATTAAATGGTCTTTTACTTGAATTGAAAAAATGCTTTTATGGATGTTTTTTGCTTCTTTGCCGGTTTCGTCTTTCCTGATTTTGAATTTCAGGTTTATTTTTTTCTATTTATCAGGCCCGCTGCATATCCTGCGCCGAAACCATTATCTATATTCACCACACATATTCCAGGGCTGCAGGAATTTAGCATGGTAAGAAGCTGAGAGAGCCCCCCGAAGCTTGCGCCATATCCTACACTTGTAGGAACTCCGATTACTGGACATTCTACAAACGAGCTGACAACGCCCGGCAGGGCGCCTTCCATCCCGGCAACTGCTACAATGACATTTGAATTGCAAAGGTCATCCTTATAGTTTAAAAGCCTGTGTATGCCTGCTATGCCTACATCAAAGATCTTTTTTACCCTGTTTCCCATCAGGTATGATGTAAGTGCAGCTTCCTGGGCAACAGGCACGTCTGTGGTGCCAGCGCAGATAACCGTTATTCCTTCCTTTAGCCTTCCCTCAGGTGTTTTCAGCGGTGTATATATAGCCATGGCATCTTCATTGAATGAAATGCCCGGTATCTCTTTTACCAGCAATTCATAAACTTTCGGAGTCGTCCTTGTTATAAGCAGTATTTCAGAATAATTCAGGATTTTTTTTGATATTTCAAGTATCTGTGAATATGACTTATTCTGGCCAAAGATTACCTCTGGGAAATTCCTCCTGATAGACCTGTGATGGTCTATCTTTGCAAATCCTATATCTTCAAAATAGATATTCTTGATTTCCCGCATAAAATCTTTCTCATTTATAGACCCGCTTTTATAATTATGCAGCAATTCCTGAATGTATGAATTTAATTGACTGTTATTTTGATTATCTTCCATATTTACACCATACTTGTTACGATTTTATCCCATATATAAATCATATAATAATGAAAAATAATTGATTTGAATAGTGAAATACTTTTATTTTTATATATAATATGGAAAACAAATATTCAATATTCATTTTTAACTGGAGGTTTGAAAATGGCCAGCGATAGGAATTATGAAATAGCTGTCATGGGTGGAGATGGAACCGGTCCTGAAGTGGCAAGAGAAGGAATAAAAGTATTGAAGGCTGTCGGCAAAAAATATGACATAAGTTTTGCATTTACTGATTTTGATTTTGGCGGTGAAAGATATTTAAAAACCGGGGAGACCCTCCCTGATACAGCAATAGAAGAGTTGAGAAAATTCAAAGCAATATTTCTTGGCGCTATAGGCCATCCCAAAGTTGCGCCGGGAATACTTGAGCTCGGCATCCTGCTTAAAGCCAGGTTTGCGCTCGACCAGTATATTAACCTCAGGCCGGTAAAGCTTTACCCTGGAGTTGACTGCCCGCTCAAAGATAAAAAACCCGAAGATATAGACTTCGTGGTCGTGCGTGAAAATACCGGCTGCGTCTATTCGGGCCATGGAGGAGTTACAAGGAAAGGTACGCCATATGAGGTGGCTACACAGGTAATGGTCTATGACAGGCAGATGGTCGACAGATGCCTTGAATACGCTTTTGATCTTACAAGAGAGCGAAAGAAGGAAGGAAAGCCAGGAAAGCTGACACTTGTGCATAAAACTAATGTACTTACATATGTTGGGGATCTGTGGTTCAGGGCTTTTACAGAAATGGCCGGAAAATACCCGGACATACAGACTGATTATAATCATGTTGATGCTTCATGCATGTGGATGATCAAGAATCCTGAATGGTATGATGTAATAGTCACTTCCAATATGTTCGGCGATATAATCACTGACCTTGGCGCAATGGTCCAGGGCGGGATGGGTATTGCTGCCGGTGGAAATATTAATCCTAAAGGAACCTCTATGTTTGAACCTATTGGCGGTTCGGCACCAAAATATACAGGCCTTAACGTGATAAACCCGCTTGCCGCAATCGAAGCAGGACGAATGATGCTGAAACATCTTGGCGAAGATGAAGCAGCAAAATCAATAGAAAAAGCTGTCGCATTTGTTTGCACTAAAATAAATAGCCTGAGTGCAGGCAAAATGGGATTAGGGACAACAGAAGTCGGGGATCTAGTTGCTGAAAAACTCATATAGGAATATTTTCAAATGAAGCTGTAAGTGAGCTGCATAACTGTATTTAAACTATGTCACCCATTTAAAATTTCAAAACCCATATCCTTAAAATGACTATCAAAGGTAAACGCCTGCTTAATATCAAGCCTTCTCATGATTTCAAAACTGGTATAATCAACAAAGCTTACCTTTTGCCTACCGAAAGCAATCTGTGCATTTAAACAAAAATTATGCATCTCTTCATCAACCCAGCAAGTTTGTATTACAGGTAAAATATCGTTTTTTAATACTTTCACAGCTTCTATGCCTATCCTGTTTTTCAAAATGACCATTGTTTCCAGCAGTATATAATTGGAAATAATGATTTTGGATCTTTGTGCTAAGAGTTGTGAAAATATCTTAAAAGAATCTTTATGAAATTCATCATCCTGGTTCATAAAAGCAATAAGTGCGCTTGTATCAATAAAAATCCTCACTTCTTATAATCCTCTCCCAGGTATTTATCATGGTTTGAAGATAATTCCTTTATACCGGATTTGAATTTTCCTGCTGCATTTAATGCTCTGGCGTATTTTTCTTCCTCGCTGATATTAGTAAGACCTGCAGTATTTGCATCGTAATAGGTTATGCACTCCCTAACTGCTTCCGCCATGGAAATATTTTTTTCTTTGGATATTCCTTTTAATAATTTGTGCTGCTCTTCCGTCAGCAATATCTGTGTTCGTTTCATCATACAACTAACAAATTATAATTACATTATAACGCATTATATTACATTATAGTGTTTATTTCAAGAAAACAGGACTATATGAAATAATTTGTTTGTACGGGTTGCTTACTTGCCTTCCAGATGCATAAGACCGTATACAATGCTGTCTTCGAGTGCCTGCCAGCTGGCTTCGATTATATTTTCCGAAACTCCGATAGTGCCCCAGCTTTTGGTGCCGTCAGTCGACTCGATAAGCACCCTGACAACTGCGCCGGTCCCCTGCTTTTCATCAAGCACCCTGACTTTAAAATCTGAGAGCTTTATCTTTTTTAAATTCGGGTAGAAACTAGCAAGCGCTTTCCTTATTGCACAATCAAGAGCATGAACAGGGCCGTCTCCTTCTGCAGTTTCTATTATCCTGTTATTGTCAACAAGTATTTTTACTGTTGCTTCCGATATCATTACAGTATCAGGTCTTTTTTCATTTAAAACCCTGAAACTTTCAAGAGTGAAGAATTTTTTCTTAACACCTGCGACTTCCTTCACCATTAATTCAAAGCTTCCGTCTGCAGCCTCGAACTGGTAACCCCGGTGTTCAAGATTCTGTACCATATTCAATATCTTGTTGATGCTTGCACTGTCATTTTTAAAGTCTATCCCGAATTCTTTTGCCTTAATTATTATGGATTTTTTTCCTGAAAGTTCTGAAATCAGGATTTCCCGCGTATTTCCGACAAGCTCAGGTTTTATGTGCTCAAATGCTTCAGGGGCTTTGGCTACTCCATGTACATGCATCCCTGCTTTATGTGCAAACGCGCTCCTGCCTACAAAAGGCTGGCTGCTTGGAGCCACCTGGTTTGCAGTCTCGCTTATATATCTTGAAAGGTTTGTAAGATGTTTAAGGTTTCCTTCAGGAAGACATTTTTTATTAAGTTTTATCTCAAGATTCGGGATTATCTGGCACAGGTCTGCATTACCGCACCTTTCGCCATAACCATTTATTGTACCCTGTACCATGTTTACCTGGTCGAAATGTTCTACAGCTATTACTGTATTTGCAACTGCGCATCCACTGTCGTTGTGGCAGTGGATTCCAAGCGGGACCTTAATGTGCTTTAATACCTCCCTGGTAATTTCCAGGACTTCTGCCGGAAGACATCCGCCATTCGTATCACATAAAACTATAAAATCAGCTTTTGCATCCTGCGCTGCCTGCAGAGTCCTGATTGCATAACCGTCATCAAGTTTATATCCATCAAAAAAGTGCTCTGCATCATAAATGACTTCAGGGCTGTTTTTCTTAAGGTATTGTACCGAATCAAATATCATTTCCAGGTTGTTTTCGGCAGTTGTCTCTATTACTTTTTCAACATGGAGCATTGAGGATTTCCCAAATATGCACATTGTGTCCGCACCCGAGTCAAGGAGCACTTTAAGATTTATGTCGTTCTCTGCAGGAGTATCCTTATATTTGGTCCTGCCAAATGCAACTATTCTTGAATGTTTGTATTTTTTCTTTTTCAGTTCATCAAAAAGTTCCTCGTCCTTAGGATTGGAAGCAGGAAACCCCACTTCCACATAATCTATCCCTATTTTATCAAACCGTTCTATTATCTGGAGCTTGTCCATGACAGAAAAAGAAATATTGGCGCTCTGGGCTCCATCGCGGAGTGTAGTATCAAAAACATAGATCTTTTGTTTTTTGCCTTCCGCCATAATTCAATCCTCCCATCATGCATTTCCAATTTATTAAATAAAAAAAAGCAGGTTTTTTAACTCAATGCTTCAATTATAATGTCTCCTGACTGGCTTGTGCCGGCAAGTTTTAAATCCCTGGCAGCTTCGTTATAAATATCCCTGGTCCTGTATCCTTTTTCAAGAAAAAGATTTACTGCATTTTCTATTGATGATGCAACCGGTTCATTTTTAAAAGTAAACCGGAACATCATGGCAAGAGACAGTATGGTTGCCAGCGGATTTGCAATATTGCGTCCGGCTATATCGGGAGCGCTACCGTGTATCGGTTCGTACATTCCAAAGCTGTCTTCCCTCAGGGAAGCAGAAGGTATGAGCCCTATTGAGCCTGATATCATGGCAGCTTCATCACTCAGGATATCCCCAAACATATTTGAAGTCACTATTACATCAAACTGCCCGGGATTTCTTACAAGCTGCATTGCAGCATTATCAACATACATATGCCCTAGCTCTATATCACCGTAATCTTTATGCACTTTGGTGACTATTTCACGCCATAACCTTGAACTCTCGACTACATTGGCCTTTTCAACTGAAGTGACTTTTTTCCTTCTTAACCCTGCCATCTGAAATGCCAGCCTTGCTATCCGCTCTATCTCATAATCCCTGTATATCATGGTATCATAAGCTGTTATAGCGCCATCCTGGACAATCCTTTCTTTTTTCCCGAAATATACGTCTCCAGTAAGTTCTCTTAAGAACAGCATATCAACGCCCATGATTATCTCCTCCTTTAACGAAGATGCAGATAGGAGAGTCTCATATACTTTTACAGGTCTCAAGTTTGCAAAAAGGCCAAGCTCTTTACGCAACTTTAGCAATGCATCTTCAGGCCTAGGGGCGCCGGGCTCCGTGCTCTCCCACCTGGGGCCGCCTACAGCTCCCAGCAATACTGCATTTGACTTTCTGCATTTTTCGAGAGTCCCATCAGTTATAGGTATCCCGTATTTATCTATGGCTGCGCCGCCTGCAAGAGCCGTCTCAAAACAGATATCAAGCCTGCTTTTGTTTATTAGATGTTCAAGGACCCTTACGGCTTCGTTAATTATCTCAGTGCCTATGCCATCGCCAGGGAGTATCATTATCTTATCCACTTTTACTGCTGCCACCCTTTTCAAGACTTTGCTTTGTATAGTTTATGTAGCCTCCGCTGGATATTATCTCCTGGATGAAAGGCGGCACAGGGTTGATTTTAAAATCTCTTCCGGTATCCAGGTCTCTTATTATTCCCTTATCCATATCTATTTCGAGTGTGTCACCTTCACGAATATTATCTGCTGCTTCAATACTTGGAATAACAGGAAGCCCGATATTTATGGCATTCCTGAAGAAGATACGGGCAAAGGTTTTAGCAATTATTAGTTTGACTCCGCTTGCCTTAATTGAAAGAGGGGCATGCTCCCTGGAGGACCCGCAGCCGAAATTATCCCCTGCAACAATTATTTTGCTGGTTTTGACTTTATCCTTGAAATCCTCATCCAGGTCCTCAAAACAATGAGCGGCAAGCTCATCCTCTTTAGTAGTATTTAAATACCTTGCAGGAATAATAACGTCTGTATCAACATTATTTCCATATCTTATCGCCCTGTCTCTTATTATCATTATCTTAAACCTCCTCCGGTAATGCTATCCTGCCTGCAATCGCTGACGCTGCAGCTACTGCAGGTCCGCTTAAATAGACCTCGCTCTTCGGGTGCCCCATTCTTCCCACAAAATTCCTGTTTGTTGTTGCAACTGCCCTTTCCCCCTCTGCGAGGATACCCATATGCCCGCCAAGACATGGACCGCATGTGGGCGTACTTACCACACAACCTGATTCCACAAATATTTTAAGATATCCTTTTTCCATTGCTTCAAGGTATATTTTCTGGGTTGCAGGGAAAATAATGGTCCTTATCCGGCTATCTGTTTTCCTGCCTTTTAATATTTGAGCAGCAATCTCAAGGTCTTCCATCCTGCCATTCGTACACGAACCGATGACTACCTGGTCGATTGTTATATCGCTGCAGTCTTTTGCATTCCTTGCATTGGATGGCAGGTGCGGCATTGATACCTGAAGTTCAACGCTTGAGCAATCTATCTCATATTTCTTGAAATATTTTGCATCAGCATCAGCATTAAAAATCCTGTACGGCCTTTTATTCCTGCCTTCAAGATATTTTCCTGTTTTTTCATCAAACTCTATTATCCCGAACTTTCCGCCAGCTTCGATTGCCATGTTACACATGGTAAATCTTGAATCCATTGAAAGGCTGCTTATTGCCTGGCCGCTAAATTCCATTGACATATACAGCGCGCCGTCAACTCCTATCTGGCCTATTGTATAAAGTATGAGGTCTTTTCCGGTGACCCATTTATTAAGCTTGCCTTTATAAACAAATTTTAAGGACTCAGGCACCATAAACCAGGCAGTACCTGTTGCCATCGCTACGGCCACATCGGTGCTTCCAACACCTGTAGAAGCTGCGCCAAGCGCTCCGTATGTGCAAGTGTGAGAATCTGCGCCGATAATAAGATCACCAGGCACAACGAGTCCTTGTTCCGGCAAAAGCGCATGTTCTATACCCATGCTTCCTATCTCAAAATAATTTTTTATTGACTGTTCACCTGCAAAGTTCCTTATGTATTTACATTGTTCAGCGGACTTTATGTCTTTATTGGGCGTAAAATGGTCCGGGACTATGACTACTTTTTCCCTGTCAAACACCCTTTCAACGCCTGTCTTCTTAAACTCTTCTATTGCAAGAGGCATAGTTATATCATTTCCAAGCACAATATCCACATCAGCTTTGACCAATTCGCCGGGATTTAAGTAATCCCTTCCGCAGTGATATGCAAGGATTTTCTGTGCCATTGTCTGGGGTTTTTTATCATCAGCCAATTTTTGTAATGCTCCTTCCTAAGATTCTATTAACGACCGGATCACCAGTAAGATTATTCTTCCCTGTAAATAAATATCCTGTTTAATGCATCCAGGTATGCTTTTATGCTTGCTTCTATTACGTCTGTAGAAAGGCCCCTTCCCATTGCCTGTGTGCCCCCTGACTTGACTATTATCTTGACTGTACCTATTGCGTCTTTACCCTCGGTAACAGCTTCAATTACATAATCAACAAGCTCACCCTTCAAACCTGTAAGGTTATCTATTGCTTTAAAAGAAGCATCCACAGGTCCGTCGCCATATGATGCACTTTCAAGGAGATTTCCTTCAACTTCTATGCCTATCGTGGAGGTGGCCTTGATGCTGGAACCGTTAAGGACCTGGTAATATTTCAATTTAAAATGTTCCTTTACTTCCCTTATTTCATTGTTTAAAATCGCTTTAAGGTCATTGTCGCTTATCTCGCCTTTTTTCTCCGCAAGATCCTTAAACCCGTAAAAAGCTTTTTCAATTTCTTCTTCAGAAAGCTTAAACCCCAGCTCCTCTATCCTCTTAACAAACGCATGCCTCCCTGAATGCTTGCCAAGCATGAGCCTGGAGGCCTGCGAACCAATGTCTTCTGGTCTCATTATTTCATAAGTAGTCCTGTTTTTGAGCATCCCGTCCTGGTGTATGCCTGCTTCATGCGTAAATACATGCTTGCCTACAATTGCCTTATTTGGGGCAACAGCATATCCTGTAAGATGCCTCACTAAGCCGCTGGTCCGCATTATCTCTGCCAGGTTAATATCTGTATAAAGATCGAGATCTTTTTTCCGGGTATCGATTATCATGGCAACTTCCTCAAGAGCTGCATTGCCGGCTCTCTCGCCTATCCCGTTTACTGCAACTTCTATCTGGCCCGCTCCATGCTGTACCGCAAGTATTGAATTGGCTACGGCCAGCCCAAGGTCATTATGGCAGTGAACACTTATTATTACATCTTCAATCCCTTTTACATTTTCTAAAAGGTATGAAATAAGGCTGGAATATTCTTCAGGAAGCGCATACCCTACTGTATCAGGCACATTCAAGATTTTCGCTCCGCTCTTTATTACTTCTTCATACATTCTGCAGAGATAGTCCCTGTCGCTCCTGGTTGCATCCATTGCTGAGAACTCAACCGTATCAGTATATTTTCTTGCCCTTATAACGGCTTCTTTTGCCAGCTGAACTGCTTCTTCCCTGGTTTTTTTGAACTGATATTGCAAATGTATATCCGAAGAAGAGATAAATGTGTGTATTACAGGATTTGCAGCATACTTTAATGCTTCGCCTGCAACATCTATATCTTTTGGCACAGCCCTGGCAAGGACAGCAACATTACGGTTTTTTATTTTTTTTGAAATCTCTATCACTGCATTGAAATCGCTTTTTGAGGATATTGGAAATCCAGCCTCAAGAGTATCAACATTAAGGTTATCCAGCTGTTCAGCTATTTCCAGTTTTTCCCTAACGCTTAAATGTATCCCTGGAGCCTGTTCGCCATCCCTTAAAGTAGTGTCAAAAATATGTATTTTCCTTGCCATCGCTTATCGCCATCCTTTATAAATTGACAACTTTGATATTTGCAAATCCTGATATTTTTTTAAACTTCTCAACCGTATCCGAAGTAAGTTCTGTATCGATATTCAATCCCATAACTGCTTCCCCGCTTATTTTTTTCCTGCCTACATGCATTGATGCAATATTAATATCCAGCTTACCGAATGCAGTTCCAATCTTACCTATCTGCCCGGGTACATCATTATATCTTATGAATGCCATGGATTTTGAAGGAACCATATCTATTGCAAATTTATCTATGGACACAAACCTTGGTTTATTCTTTACGCCTGTTACGGTTCCTGATATTGAAAGCTCGCTTTCCTTTCCATTGCCTGTCAGGGTCATGAGGTTTATATAGTCCTGTGACTGACTGCTGCGGGATTCCTTCACTTTCAGCCCGCTTTCCTCTGCTATAAGCCCCACATTTATCAGGTTGGCATTCTCAGTTGTATACTTACTGAATATTTTTACCAGAACCATACTGGTAAGTATCTTTGTATCGTAATCAGCAATTTTTCCAAAATAGCCTATCTCAATGCTGTCAAGGCTTCCTTCAAATACAGCAGCAAAAAGGCTGCCCATATCTTCTGCAAGCTCAAAAAAGGGTGAAATCGCTTCCATAAGTTCAGTGCTTGCAGCGGGAAAATTGACTGCAAAAGTAGCGGGTTTGCCTGAAAGCACCATATCTACCTGCTCCGCTATCATTACCCCTGCCCTGTCCTGGGCCTCATCAGTAGAAGCGCCAAGATGAGGGGTACAAACGACCCTTTCAATTTCAAAAAGTGGAGAATCCTGGCATGGTTCACTTTCAAAGACATCAAGGGCTGCGCCTCCGACATGGCCTGATTTTATAGCCTCCGCGAGGTCTTTTTCCACGATTATTCCGCCTCTTGCAGAATTGATTACTATCACACCCTTTTTCATCCTGGAAAATTCCTGTTTATTAAACATTCCAAGAGTTTCCTTGTTTTTTGGAAGATGGATGGTGATAAAGTCAGCAACCTTATAAAGGTCTGCAGGTTTTGCTGCCCGTTCGATACCCAGCGACGCAAATTTTTCATCTGCCGTGAACGGGTCATATGCCACAACTTTCATACCAAGCCCTATTGCCTTTTTGGCAACCAGGTAGCCTATCTTTCCGAAACCCACAATTCCGAGGGTCTTTCCTTCTATCTCCATACCCTTGAATTTGGATTTTTCCCATTTGCCTGCTTTTGTTGACAGATCAGCCTCAGGTATTTTTCTTGCCAGAGACAGCATAAGCCCAATAGCGTGTTCCGCAACAGAAACACTGTTGCTTCCTGGCGCATTTACCACAACTATTCCTTTTTTTGTTGCAGCTTTCACGTCAACATTGTCCACGCCTACTCCCGCCCTGCCTATGACTTCAAGCTTATCGGCGGCTTCAATGATTTCCGGGATCATTTTTGTAGCGCTGCGGATGATTATTGCATTATAGTTTTTAATCTCTTTTTTCAACTCGTGGGGAGGCAGGCCTTTTCTAATGTCAACAGTGTATTTCTCTTCAAGCATTTTTTTTGCATTTTCGGAAATACCGTCAGTTACAATTATTTTTTTCTTCATGACTTTCATACCCCTATTCACTCATATAATTGTTTTCCAAGAATACCTTCTGGACTTCAACAACGCCTGCTCCTGTCTCAAAGTCCCAGTTTTGTTCTTTAAGTGCAAATTCAAGAGCAGAAACCGCAGTCAACACATCAAAAATTCCTACATAGCCAAGGTGGCCTATCCTGAAAATCAGGCCTGTCAGTTTACCCTGTCCACCAGCTATGGTAACCCCATATTTAAGCCTCATTGTCTTTGTCAGGAGTTTGCCGTCAATACCTTCAGGGACTTTAAGTGAAGTAACGGAAACACCCCTGCTTTGCGGATCTTTAACAAGGCATTCCAGCCCAAGCTTCTCACAGGCTTTCTGCACTGCAAGAGCATTTACTCTGTGGCGCTTATATACTTTTTCCCTTCCCTCTTCAAAAAATATTTCCAGAGCTTTGTTCATCGCAACTATTATTGAAATACCCGGTGTCCATGGAGTCTGCGGGGGATTTTTCTCAACATACTTTTTAGCTGCAATAAGGTCGAAATAAAATTTTGGAATATTGGACTGCTCTATCTGATCCCATGCTTTCTGGCTAATGCTTATAAAAGCAATCCCTGTAGGAGCGCTTATAGCTTTCTGAGAGCCGCCGCAGACCATATCGAGCCCCCACTCATCTACCTTGAGTTCTGATGCACCTACGCCGCTTATGGCATCCACGATTAAAAGCGCAGGATAGTCCTTTACAACCTTACTTACAGTTTCTATATCATTTAATACACCGGTCGATGTCTCGCTTTGCTGTATCATCACTCCTTTTATATCATGATTCTCATCAAGCACTTTCTTTATATCTGCAGGATTTGCGGCTTCCCCCCATTCATAATCAAGCGCAATTACATTTAAGCCGAATTTTGTGCTTATTTTTTTAAACCTCTCGCCAAAATTGCCTACATTTACAACCAGGACTTTATCACCCAAAGAAAAAGCATTGACAACTGCCGCTTCCATGGCGCCGGTACCTGAAGATGTAAGAACCAGTACGTCGTTTTCGGTCTGCATGAATTTTTTAAGCTTTTCAGTAAGTTCAGTGAATATCTTTGAAAATTCCGGTGACCTGTGATGCATCAATGGTCTTCCATGCTCAATCAGGACTTCATTTGAGATAGGTACCGGACCGGGTGTCATTATATAGCTTTTTCTCATTTCCTTTCCTTTCTATTTACTCTTATTTATGTCTTAGATTTTAATCAATAAAGATTTATCAAATCCTTAAAATATACAAATTCCTGATTAAAGATCCAGCCAATATAAAGAATACCTGGACCATAAAGCCCATTTAATTCAATGGTGCAAGACATATACGGGAATTATTTCTTGCTTCCCCTGTTTATGGCTATTTTTCCTGTCCTTACAAGTTCAACTATGCCATAAGGTCTTAAAAGTTCTTCAAGTCCCTCTATCTTCCTGCTGTTGCCTGTAATTTCTATGACAAGTGATTTTTTGGCAACATCCACAATATTGGCACGGAATATATTTGCTATTTCAAGTATTTCAGCCCTGGCATTGTTTTCCGCATTGACCTTGATTAGAACAAGCTCCCTCTCTACAATATTGGCAGGATCAAGCTCCTGGATCTTTATAACATTTATAAGCTTATAGAGCTGTTTCACTACCTGCTCTATGCTGTGGGTTTCAGCATTTACGACAATGGTGATCCTGGATATTCTATCGTCATCCGTTGGCCCTACAGCAAGACTCTCAATATTAAACCCGCGCCTGCTGAAAAGGCCGGAGATTTTTGCAAGTACTCCAGATTTATTCTCAACTAAGACCGAGATTATATGATTGGCGGCCATTTATCTCACCTTTTCTCTAAAATATGATTATTATTAGATTTTTATAAAATTTTTATTAAATTTTAATTCAAATTTTTATTTGACCTGCATTAAAAGCTGCAAAGGTCATTCACATTCGATTATATTATCAACTGTCGAGCCTGCCGGGACCATTGGATACACGTTCTCTTCTCTTTCTATCCTGAAATCAACCATTACGACATTGTCGATTTTTAATGCTTTTTCAATAGCTCCCTGAACTTCTTCAGGCTTTGTAACCCTTATACCAACAGCTCCATAAGCCTCTGCAAGCTTAACGAAATCCACACTATTATAAATATTGGTATGGGAATATCTCTTGTCCCAGAAAAATTCCTGCCACTGCCTTACCATCCCGAGATAACCATTATTCAATATCATTACCTTAACGGGTATTTTATTTACAACTGCAGTGGCGAGCTCCTGTGCCACCATCTGTATGCTCCCGTCCCCTGCAATATCTATGACTGTCTTATCAGGAACACCTACTTTTGCGCCTATTGCCGCCGGCAGGCCGAACCCCATTGCTCCAAGCCCGCCTGAAGATATGAAAGTCCTGGGTTTGCTGAATCTATAGTACTGTGCGGCCCACATCTGGTTCTGGCCGACTTCAGTGCAGATTATTGCTTCGCCCCTGGTCGCTTCATATATTTTCTCAATTATAAATGCAGGGCTTAAGGCTCCTGTGTCTTTTCTATATTTCAGTGGGCACTGCTTCTTAAGCAATGATACGCTGTCAAGCCATTCCTTCCTGTCAGGATTGCCCTTTTTATCAACGTATTCCCTGTATGTTTCCATTAAATCCGAAAGCACATTTTTTGCATCTCCAACAATCGGGATATCAGCCTTGATATTCTTGCCGATTTCAGCCGGGTCAATATCTATATGTATGACATCAGCATTTTTAGCAAATTCGGAAAGCTTTCCGGTTACCCTGTCATCAAACCTTACACCCACGGCAATTATAAGATCTGTCATAGTAAATACAATATTGGCATACTTTGTCCCGTGCATCCCTGCCATTCCAAGCGATAATTCATCATCATCCGGAAAGGTGCCCTTGCCCAGCAATGAATTTATCACTGGTATCTCTGAGAATCTTGCAAATTCAGTCAGGATTTCTGATGCTCCTGAAGCTGTGATACCGCCGCCTGCAAAAATTACCGGCTTACTGCTTTCATATATTCTCCTGGCTGCGTGGATTACCTGTTTGGGATTGCCCTTATATGTAGGCTTATATCCCTCAAGTTTTAACTCGACTTTTATATTTTCATCAATCAGGCCTTTGGAAATATCAACTGGTATATCTATCAGTACCGGACCCGGCCTTCCTGTCGAAGCAATAAAAAATGCTTCCTTTATAACTGTAGGCAGGTCCTTTATATCCTGTATAAGATAATTATGCTTTGTAATAGGCGCTGTTATGCCTGTTATATCAGCTTCCTGGAAAGCATCAGTCCCTATCACGTGGGTTGCTACCTGTCCGGTAATTGCAACTAAAGGAATTGAATCCATATATGCACTTGCAATACCTGTTATAAGGTTAGTTGCGCCAGGTCCGGATGTAGCAAGACATACTCCCACTTTGCCAGTTGCCCTGGCATAACCGTCTGCAGCATGTGCAGCTCCCTGCTCGTGGCGAACAAGTATATGCCTGATATCGCTGTCAAAAATAGCATCATATATGGGTATGACCACTCCGCCGGGGAAACCAAAAATCACTTCTACTCCTTCTGCTTTCAAACACTTCATGAGCATTTGCGCGCCTGTTATTTTACCCATAAAAATCTCCCCCCACTTTAATTAGTAACAACTTTATAACACCAGGTTTTTTGATTATAACATAAAATATTATTTTATCGTTTATATTATTTGTAATTCTTTTAACCTGCTGATTATTTATTTTTTTATAAAACTTCCCCAAATTTTTATAAATGGTCCTTCCCTATTTTCACTCAAGCACGGCGCCCCTGGAAGCTGAAGAGACCATCCTTGCATACCTGGAAAGGTACCCCTCTTTTATTTTAGATTCCGGCGCAGACCATTTCAGTCGTCTCTCTTCCAGGACCTTATCGCTTAATGCAAGATTTATATTATTATTATTTATATCTATATCTATCAAGTCTCCTTCTTCAACCAGGGCAATTGGTCCCCCTTCCTGGGCTTCCGGGGATATATGGCCTATTGAAGCCCCACGGGTTGCGCCTGAGAACCTTCCGTCCGTTATAAGCGCGACCTCCTTGTCCAGTCCGACCCCTGCAATTGTCGATGTGGGGGTCAGCATTTCCCTCATTCCGGGTCCGCCTTTTGGCCCTTCATACCTTATGACTACAACGTCCCCTCCGATAACCACACCGCTCATAATTGCATTTACAGAATCTTCCTCGGAGTTAAAAACACGTGCTTTTCCGGAGTGCTTCAACATTGCCGGATCTACTGCGGACTTTTTTACAATACAGCCTTCAGGCGCCAGATTGCCCCAGAGGACCGCAAGGCCCCCATCCTTTGTATAAGGATTTGAAACAGGTCTTATTATGTCACTGTTCAAGATACTGCAGTCTGCTAAGTTCTCAGAGACTTTATTGCCTGTAGCAGTAATAAGCTGGCCGTTTAAAAGGCCGTTGGCAAGCAGCTCGTGCATGACTGCCTGTATACCGCCAGCAAAATAAAGGTCTTCAATATAATCTGCCCCTGCCGGACTTATCCTGCATATGTTCGGAGTAGATTTACTGATGCTATTTACCAGCTCCAGTGAAAAATCCAGCTTTGCTTCTTTTGCAATCGCTGTAAGATGAAGAATTGTATTTGTGGAACATCCTACTGCCATATCGACCCGCAATGCATTTTTTACAGAATCGATATTAACGATATCGCGGGGTTTTATATCTTTTTGTACCAGCTCCAGTATTTTCATTCCAGCAGATTTAGCAAGCCTTAACCTTTTTGAAAATACTGCAGGTATTGTCCCGTTTCCGGGAAGAGCTATGCCTATTGCTTCAGAGAGACAGTTCATTGAATTTGCAGTAAACATCCCGGCACAGCTGCCGCATGTTGGACATGCTTCCTCCTCAAGCGTTACCAGGTCTTCATCGCTATATTTACCGGTCTTATAGCTGCCTACTGCTTCAAAGCATGTGCTGAGGTCCACACGCCTGCCTTTGAACCGCCCTGCAAGCATCGGCCCTCCGCTGACCAGAATAGATGGTATGTTTAATCGAAGAGCAGCCATTATCATTCCAGGTATGATCTTGTCACAATTCGGTATAAGTACCAGCCCATCAAAACCATGGGCCATGCAAACAGATTCTATGCTGTCTGCAACCAGCTCCCTGCTTGCAAGTGAATATTTCATGCCAGCATGATTCATCGCAATTCCATCGCAGATTCCAATAGTGGAAAACACCTGGGGTGTCCCGCCTGCAATCAGTATTCCCGTCTTAACAGCATCCATGATGCTGTCAAGGTTCATATGGCCGGGAATTATGGTATTTGCTGAATTTACTATCCCTATTAGAGGTCTTTTTAATTCCTGGTCTGTCATCCCAAGGGCTTTAAATAGTGACCTGTGCGGTAACCTGCTGATACCCTTTTTAACATCCTCGCTTTTCAAAATTTCCTCCTGACTATACTTAATATTTTGTGCTGCAATGCAGCGGCAGCATTTTGTTTGACTGTGTAATAAAGTTTGAATGATTTTCTGAAAAATAAAAGTTGGAAACTGATCATCCTACTTTACTAGAGAGAAATACATACTGATAGGACTACCAGTAGGATGATGACAGAAAGAAGCAGGCCTGATATGCCTGCACCTTTTGAAACTGAAGCAAGTCCTGGATTCTTTAAATAATTATTTAATTTATCTGTCATTTCTTATCTCTCTAATTAGTATTGGGTAGAAATTTTAGCATAGTCATTAATATTAAACAATAGTTTTAAGTTATAATTTCATGGTTTTAAACTATAATTTTATGCAGTAATTTCTATAATTTTGAAATAAAACCTGAACAAAGAAGAGCCCTGCTTTAAAACAGGGTTCTTCTTTGTTTTTTCTGCCAGTTTTTTAAATCCAGCCGTCAGCAATTTAAATCAATTTTTCAGGTATTATTTTTCAAGTTTATTACCACAATTTGGACAAAATGCCGCACCTTCCTGTACCTGACTACCACATGATGGACAAAAATGCTGTTTAACTTCTTTTGAAGACTCTTCTTTTGAAGACTCTTTAGTTATTTGCGGTGGAGTCGGTGGCTGCTGTATCTCAGGCTGAGCCTGTGCTGTAGCAACCGGTGGCTTCCTTTTCAATACTATTATTATTATTACAATTATCACGGCAATGACTAAAACGCCAACAATTGCAATCAATATTATTGCCCATACAGGAAGACCTCCGTCAGCTTCTTTTTCTTGCTCTGCTGTTGTTTCTGCTACAGTCACTGCTGCGGTTGTCTCGGCAGCAACAGCTGCAGCCGTTGTTTCGGGCGGGGTGGTTTCAGTAACAAATGGTACATCACTGCCCATGTTTGACTGGGCTTTAGCTTTATATTCCTGGGCAAGTAGGTGGCCTGCACTCAAATTCAGGACTGCATCAAAGTGCTTTATTGCTTCACTGTAATGATTTTCCATGTACATTGCAAGCCCGGTCTTCCATTCAAGGTCTACCTGGCCAAGCTTGTTTTCAGTATTTAAAAACATCTTTATGTCATTTGAGGGCCTGAGATAATTATTTGTCTCATCAGTGCCCATAGTCAACATGCCCACTATCGTACCGTCTTCCCTGCTGAGGACAGGCCCGCCGCTGTTTCCAGGCCTTGCATCCCCCTGGATCTGATGGACCTCGGTTCCATTAAGCATAACTTTTCCGCTTATGGAACCCTGTGTCACGGTCGGGTTTAGAGGATTGTCCTGGCCAATATCTGAAGTCCAGGGGTAACCGATAATAGTTACTTCATCCCCAACGCTTGTTACGGAAGAATCACCGATTATAGATGATGACAATGCCCTGCCTGTAACTGGAGTTATCCTTAAAATAGCTATATCCCTCTGGTTCCTGTTACTCATCTCTATGACTTCTGCCCTCAGGGAAGCACTGCCGGCGGCATCAGGAATATTTCCTACTGCAGTATTGAACTGGACCCATACTTCCATTTCAGGCTGGTCGACATTATATCCCACTACCTTATAGTTTTCATAAATCCAGTTCCAGTCTGCCTGTGTAAGGTTATAATAATCATCAGGATAAGTATCGAAAATGTACTGGTCAAGGATTGACCATTTAAGGTTTACCTCGTCTGCCTCCCTTGCATCGACCATATGGCCTGCAGTGACTATAGTGCCATTATCGGGGTTAACTACAAAACCTGTCCCGTAAAATGGCCCGTAAACATATTCGTTCGCGCTGTAATCCTGGAAATTTGGGTCATATACAATCGCATAATAAACAGTCGTTATGGAGCATACTGCGGGCTGGACAAGCAGCCACTGGTCAGCAGTCGGAAATTTGTAATTCTTACCGAATTCCAGTGCAGCATCTGTACCTGCAGCATCGCCCTCCTGTGCAAATAATACTGGAGTTATGCTAAAAGCAAAGACTGTTGCAAGCAGCACAATAAGAACTTTTAGAAAGTTCTTTTTCATTTGAACCCCTTCCTTTTTGATTATTTTCATTATTATTTACAAGTTTATACTGAAATTATATTTTAAATATCGGTATAGTCAATAAAAAAGTTTAACCATTATTTAAAACTTCGTTATAATAATCAAGGTATTCAGGGACAATTACATTACTATCAAACAAAAGAGCTCTTTCTCTGGCATTAATGCTCATTTTTGCCCTGGTTTTTTTGTCAGATAACAACTTTAAAGCAGCATCTGATATTGCATCAACATTATCCGGATCAACAAGAATACCGCACGACCCATCTTCTACTACTTCCGGCAAACCGCCGTTCTTTGTGCCTATAACAGGTACGGAGCAGCTTAAGGCTTCAAGAGCAGAGAGCCCGAAACTTTCACTCCTTGACGGAAGCATGTAAAGATCGCTAATATTAAGGACAGGCACGATATCTTCCATAAGACCCATGAAATATACCCTATCATTTAATCCCAGCTTATCTGTAATTATTTTACACCATGAAACATCAGGACCGTCACCTACGAGCAGCAGCTTCGCATTGATTTCCCGGGTGATTTTACAAAAAGCCTTGATTATATTCTGGATCTTTTTTACAGGCCTGAAGTTTGAAATATGGCTTATTACAAAATCATTATTATCGATACTGCCCTGCCTGTTCTCAAAAATCCTGCCGGCTATTTCCCGTCTTTCTTTTTCAGGGTTTCTTTTATACTTTTCAGTATCGACAAAATTATAGATTACTCTCATGTCTTTATTTATGCCAAATGTTTCTTCAGTTGCTTTCCTGAGGTATTCAGACACGCATGTGACTCCGTTGCTTTTTTCTATTGAAAACTTTGTTATTTTAAAAAACGAATGATGGTTTCCTACAAGGGTGATATCAGTGCCATGAAGCGTTGTTATATATTTTATTTTTTCATCTTTTGTTATCTTCTGCGCAAGGTATGCCGAAGTAGCATGCGGCATTGCATAATGGACGTGAAGAATATCAAGATTCTCCGAGTCAATGACTTCCGACATCTTGACGCTTAAAGAGAGAGTATAGGGGGGATACCTGAATAAAGGATAAGCCATCACTTCTACTTCATGAAAATAAATATTCCCATAATCATTCTTAAGCCTGAACGGGAGGCCATAACTTATGAAATGCACAGAATGCCCCTTTTTTGCAAGTTCTATACCAAGTTCCGCAGCAACAGCTCCGCTGCCGCCAAAAGTCGGATAACAGGTTATGCCTATTTTCATTCTCTCTCCATTATTTCAATTCAAAGTTTAAAAAAAGACTTGCTTAAGCCAGGTAATCAAAGAATTTAACCGGGTCTTCTATCTTTACCTCATTCTCAATATAATATGGTTCACCGTATTCAGCCCTTATCTTGAGCCCGTAGCATTTATCCCTTCCTGTAACAAAATCCTGGAAAAACCGGGAATTAATAAAAGTCGGTTCAGCAAAACTTGACTGCCTGTAAAATTGTGATTTATAAGCTTTGCAGGCCTTCATCTTTCTTTCATAGTATTCTGAGATATCGACTATAAAGCTGGGTGGAAACTGGTAGTTCAGCATATAACAAATAACTGCTTTAGGGCGGTATGCGGGCAATTCTGTCCTGAATTTATTCAGTCCTGAGACAAAAATCGCATCATTAAGCAGCTTGTGTGCATTTTCATGATCAGGGTGCCTATCCTTGCTGTAAGGAATTATTGCAAGCTCCGGCCTATACTTCCTGACTGCTTCCATGACCTTTTTCCTGCTTTCAGGATCGTTCTTTATATCACTGTCTCCCAGGCCCAGGTTCTCCCTTATATCAAGTCCAAGTATTAGTGAGGCATCCTGTGTCTCCTTCTGGCGAATACGGATATCCCCATTAGTGGATAATTCAGCTTCAGTGAGGTCCACTATACCTGTTTTATAGCCAATTTCTTTTAGTTTGAGCAGAAGGCCGCCACAGCCCAGTTCTGCATCATCAGGATGGGCGCCGAATGCCAGTACGTTAACCTTCATATTTATTCTCCACTTAAATGAAGTTTTTAAATCAAGACCTTAAAAAAGTATTATTCATTTTGCATCTATATCAGGGAAAGGATTCAATCGATTTCCATGAATTTATGTGTATAACTTCTTATTTCAATATTATCATAAAGCTCGTTTAAAAATACAAAATCATATTTATTTATGTAATTAAAAATATTGACTACTCTTTCCTGCAGGACATCTTTTGGAAAAATATGCCTGTATATTTTTTCGATGTTATCAGTATTTACATTTTCCCGTGATACTATTTCAGCAGTGATTTTACTGCCCAGAACATCCAGCTCCCTCCTGATATTGGTTTCTGCACGCTTAAATGCATTATCTGCCTTAACTTTTTTCTGGTCCAGGAAATGCCTGGTTTTTTCTAGCCCTGAAATAAATGAAGTTTCCATATTATTCAAACTTTCTTTAACACTGCTGCCATAACCAGCCATTATAATCTTATTTAAGATATCATTCCTGTCATATTCCAGCGCATCGTAACCGATGCCAGTACGCTCAAATGATTTTTTTAACTTGTTTTCAATTATAGTCGCTGAAAACCTTGGATAGATGACAGGCTGCATTATATTAAGAAGCTCATACACACCTTTAAATTGCGCAAAATATCCCGCTTCACCAGGGCCGCATACTGTGCAAATAACAGGCAGCACCGTGTCCTGGAAAAGAGGGCGCAACAATACATTAAAGCTCAAGTCGCCAGGATTCCTGGTTATAAAATCACTAAGTTCTACTTCAGTAAAAATCCTTTCCACTGCATCGCCGGTATGGCCGGTATGGCTTGTTATATACAGGTCTTTACCTGACGCCTGGCGCTTATATCTTCTTACTTTGTGCCTGAAACCGTCCTTTACAATAAAAAAATCAAGAGCTTCCCTGTCCAGCGTTAGCTGGCTGTGATATCCTGCCCCGGCAAGATTTTGCCCGCTCCCATTTACAATATCAGCTAAAGCTGTAAAATTCCTGATATCAAAGTCCAGCAGTTCCATCCCCAGTTTTTTTATACTGGACCCTGCCGGGTCTATAATCACGAGCCCATGCTCTGAAAACATGCGCGAAAGCAGGGCAGAAAAATATCCTGGAGGCGTCAGGAGATTATGTTTTCTCGTTGTTGGTACTTCAGGAAAATGCGCCAGGCAAGAGTCCAGCAATGCCCGGATACCTGCTTTGAATTCGGTCTCAGGAAGCGCAGCCAGCATCTCTTTGATTTTTGATGAAACCATTTTTTTATCAAGCTGTATATCAGAAAACCTTTTGGGCAAAGTACCGGTATATTCAAGCGTTATTTCAGTCTGGTCTTTGTTAAGGAGGCTGGTTCTATTTATCTGGTCAAAGTTGCTGTCATCTGAAGCATTCCAGAAAACCGGGATGACTTTGACATCAAGCATATCTGAAAGGAACTCGCTTATCTTTATTATCGACATAGCCTTGTATATTACAAAAATAGGGCCTGTGAAAAAACCCGGCTGCTGACCTCCTATGACCACCATCGAGTCGCTTCTTCCAAGACTCCTGCAATTATCAATTACTTTGCTTCCACAGCCAAGACCAAGGTTAAAATCCTCAAGTATTTTTGATATTCCAACCCTTAATCCGTTATTGTAATTGTCTGCAATATACTGGGCCCTTTTCCTGATATCATCCACCCTATGGAAATCATAATGGAAATGCTCCATAAGTTTCCTGCCGGAAAAAATAAAATCATAGTAAAGAGAGTTGTAATAAAATCTCCTGGCTTTTATTTCTTTCAAGCTAAACATAATATACATGATATTAAAAATAGTTTATTATTAAAACATATTTGATTATAATAAATATTGCTGTTTTTATATTCAAGATAAAATCTCAAATACATAGTAGCCCAAAGCCAAAGCAGTGTAATTTACTTTATGTAATTTACCATATATGGTTAATGTTATTGTATTCATGCGGAGGAATAATTAGTAATAAAAAACTTTTTAATTTTTTGTTGTTAAAATAATTGATTTTAATTTAAAATATATAAGAAAGAATTAAAAATTAATTTAAAACTTTCGACAAATCCTAAAGAGGGGGGAAGCATGGATGCATACTGTGTAAAGTGCAAAGCCAAAGTAGAAGTCAAGGATCCAAAAGAAGTAGAGATGAAAAATGGAAGACCGGCTGTCAGTGGAACTTGTTCAAAGTGTGGAACAAAGGTATTTAAGATCACCAAAGCAAAAACAATCAAACATGTTAATTTACGTTTGAATTGATAATTAAAACGGTATAGGCACAAACTGTATAAGAATTTATTATAGAAAAAACGGCAGTGTAGCCGTTTTTTCTATTTCTGGCGCTATGGCCTGTAAATAGGTCCATTAAAGATATCGGGTAAAGTTTTTTTTAATAAAGCAGTATGTT
The DNA here is from genome assembly GCA_964354265.1 of uncultured Actinomycetota bacterium. GTDB lineage: Bacteria > Actinomycetota > Humimicrobiia > Humimicrobiales > Humimicrobiaceae > Fen731. The sequence continues at coordinate 12,340 of CAYGYY010000011.1, read as the reverse complement.
TTTAATTGAAAAAATAAGCAAAAAAAGTAAAATATAATAAATTTTAAATATGAAAAAGGATGATTATGGAGAATCAAGAACACCCAAAATATGCTTTTTTTAAGGGGAGCATAATACCTATATCTGAAGCTAAAGTAGACATCAGGACAAATGCACTTCAATACGGCACTGCTATCTTTGAAGGAATAAGATGTTACTGGAACGAACAGGAAAATTCAAGCTACGTTTTCAGGATGAAAGAACATTATGAAAGGCTTTTTAAAAATGCCAGCATAATGATGATAAAAATAAAATACTCAATAGATGAGCTTTGCAGTATCACTGTCGAACTTTTAAAGAAGGAAGGATACAGGGAAGATTCATATATAAGGCCGTTTGCATATAACAGTAACCTTAAGATAGGACCGAAACTTATAGACGTGGAGCAGGATCTTTTTATTTATACCATCCCTCTTGGTGATTATCTTGATATCAATAAGCCCAATAATGTATGCGTTTCATCATGGACCAGGATACCTGACAATTGTATACCTCCAAGGGCAAAGATATCAGGATCTTATGTAAATTCAGCCTTGCAGAAATCTGAAGCGCTTTTAAACGGTTATGATGAAGCAATTGTGCTGACATCGAACGGACAACATATCAGCGAAGGCAGTGCGATGAACATTTTCATGGTCAAGGACGGTAAGCTGTTTACCCCGCCTGTCACTGATGACATACTGGAAGGAATAACGAGGGATACAGTTATTTGTATTGCAAAGGATATTTTTGGAATTGAAGTAAATGAAAGATCAATAGACAGGACTGAACTGTATACTGCTGATGAACTTTTTTTCTGCGGTACAGGGGCGCAGATATCGCCAATAGGCAGTGTCGATAAGAGAAAGATAAGTAACGGGAAAATGGGGGAAATCACAAGAAAACTTCAGTCGCACTATTTCAGGATTGTAAAAAACCAGGTCAACCAGTACAAACGCTGGTGTACAAAAATATAACAAGCAACCCGGCTTTTATAATAATCTAAATAAGTTCAGATAATGATGTATAAATGGATTTATAGCATATTAGCTATATGACTTGCATAAATTCATGTAAGAGCATATTCCACAATATTCCTCCCCCATACCAGAAAGAATTTTAAAATCCCTGTTATTGATTTTATCAATAGCCCCGGTTACTGAAGCAATTAAGATATCAATATCGTTTTTATTGAAACGGTACTCTGCTTTGAACCCGTCTTTGAGATAAAAAAGGAAGCACTTTATTTTGCCATATTCAACCGAATACATATCGGAAACACCGGCAGTATAAGCTTTTAACTGGTTGATATGATCCTCGCCTTTTTTTCCTTTAGAAAAACCTGAAGATTTATAATCAATTATCCTGAACCCTCTATTATTTAATAAATCAAGCCTGTCTATTTTGCAGCTCAACATGTACCCTGCCAGGTGCCAGTAAAAGAGTTGCTCTATTATTATTTTTTGACTATCAGCGTTTTGATAGAATTCACTGTTTATATAATTACCAAGGCATTCCCCTGCTTCCGGATTCTGCTGCATCAATAGATTTTCGGTGGCCCGTATCCCTGATGCATTCTCCAGTGAAACCATATAGTTTCTTTCAACAATACCGCCGAACTTTGCCATAGTAAGCATTTGGATATTATTGTGGACCTTTTCCCCCATTTCAGAAGACTTTAGCGCGGGCTCAGGCACATTATATATATACTTCCACTTGTATCTCTGCGGACATTTAATATAATCCAGTATTTCTGTCAAGGAAAATAATCTTTTTGAAATGCTGTTCTTTCCAGGCTTATCATGCAGAGGCATTCTTTTAAGCCCATGCAGCGCATTGATATATGAGGAGTATTTTTCATTCGTCTTGCAGGCTTCAATATCTACCATATTTAGATTTGAAACAAGAAGCTCCTCGGATTTTTTTATAAACTGGGGACTGAAAAAAATACTATCACTATCTCTGGTCCCCGGCTGGATTGAAAAATCTGTATCCAGGTATTTTATTATTCCGGATTTAAATACTTCTTCCAGGAATGGCAGGGGTTCTTTCTGCTTTTTATCCTGGTCTTGGGCATGCCTTTCGTTTTCATAAAAGCAATGTGACAAAAAAAGGTACCTTTTAGCCCTGCTGCAGCCTACATAAAATATCCTTCTTTCTTCTTCCAGATGCTGTTTTTTCAATTCAGCATCAAATTTCTGCTTGCTTGTAAAGGTTCCCTTCATTGTATAAATCATCCTGTCTTTCCGAAGCATTGAAGGTATTTTGAATCTTTTTTGCCCTGGTTTTGCCGGGTAGTCACTTTTCCATAGCATGGGCAGGAACACAACTTCGAATTCAAGCCCTTTTGATGCATGTATTGTCATTATCTTAACAGCATTTGAATTGCTGAACTTAACGCTGTCAGGATCTTCTTCATCTGTTTTTGCTACGTCCTTGAGGTATACAATAAAGCTATTGAGGCTGTTTCCCATATCTTCAGAGTCAAAATCTGAACCTATTTTAATAAGTGTCTCTATATTTTTTATTTTTAACTTTAAAGACTTCTCAAAACCTGCCTTGAATTCATCGGCCATTCCTGAATGCTCATAAATAAGACTTATAAGTTCTCCAAGTTTTAAGAAAGAAGACTGGCTAATATAATATTTCAGCTCTCCAATGAATTCCGAAAGTCTTTTTTTGGCATCATTCCCTATATAAGGGTTTTTATCATTATCCAGGATCTGCATAATGAAGTTTCTGTTTGCAACTTCCTTATCGGACAGGAAACTATTAATGCCAATATCGAAATTCCTCAGAAAAAATATATCCCTGTCAGATATCTTAAACTTGTCAGATTGAAGGATGTTAATCAAATAGAGTACATTACCTGTGTCATTTATAACCATGAGCCAGGAAACAATAAAAAGGATCTCGGGCTCATAATAGAATCCCCTGCTGCTTACAAGTTCGTATTTAATGTTATTTTTTTCCAGCGCTTCCGTTATATGGCCAAACCTCTTTCTTCTTGAAAGGATTGCAATGTCTTTCTCTCTGATACCCCGGCTCCTCAGCTCTATTATATTGCTTGCTATTAGTTCCGCTTCATTTCTAAGTGTCGCTGCAGAAAAAAACAGGATATCTGATTCTTTTCCTGCATGCTCAGGATTGAAATCTTTATTGAACCTGTCATTGTTGGCACTTATAACATCCCCAATAGCCTTTATTATGCTTTCGCCGGAACGGAAATTAGTCGTAAGATAATAATCCCTGACATTATATCCGGAGAATATCTCCCACCTGTGAAAATTAAGTATGTTCTCAATACATGCGCCCCTGAATGAATATATGCCCTGGTCATCATCGCCAACAATCATCATGCTGTTGAAACCAGGATTATAAAGTAATGTTATCAGGCGCGCCTGTGCCACATCAGTATCCTGGAACTCATCTATAAATAAATACCTGTACTTTTCCCTGTAACGGTTTCTTATATCTTTATTTTCTGATAAAAGAATGTATGGCAAAAATATATGATCATGGTAATCAACAAGATTATTTTCTTTTTTTATGCATTCATACTCTTTATACACCATGCAAAGATCATACTGGTATGCTGCAATCTCTGATTCTTCATTATGAAGCGCTGCGCTCTTAAACTCTGCAATAGCGCTATTAAAGGATAAGCTGTATGATTCTAACTGGTCAGGTGTAACAAGGTTGCTTTTTAAATCCCAGATAAACCTCAAAACGTCCTCTACAAAACTACCCCTGTCTTTCCCGATTTTAACTGATTTAAAATCAGATTTCCTCACAATTTCATATATGATATGCCATGATTTTGAAATGTTTATAAGCTTATAGCCTTTGCCGAGCCCCATTAAGAAACTGTTCTCGGAGATTATATGATTCCCGAAGCCATTAAATGTAAATATGTCGATGGCATTGAAATCCATTTTTTTTCTAAGGGTTCCCTTTATCTTGAGGCGCATGTTTTCTGCAGCATTCCTTGTAAAAGTAATTGCAAGTATCTCATCCGGGCGGCAAAGCTGCTTTCTTAAAATATTTGCAATGCTGTTAGTCAATACAAGTGTCTTCCCCGACCCGGCACAGGCAATTACTCTTTTTATGCCTTCACTGCTTGAAAGTATTTCGACCTGCTGGGGAGTCATTTTTATTTTTTTATTTTCTGCCAGATTATTGTCGTCCACAATAAAAAATCCTTATACGTTATGCATTTTAATCAAGGCCTTTAATATTTTTGCAAAGTAGCCTTATTCCACAGCTACTGCAGATGAAACTGTTTCTGGGTGCGGCTGTAAAATCCTCACTTTTTATGCCAGAAATGATCTTCCTGATTATCAGATTGAAATCATTATAATCATAGAAATCCTTCGGAAGCAGGAACCCCTGTTTTTTCTCCTCACCAAGGAAAATATATTTAAGCATTAATTCCTTCTGCTTTAAGGGTTCAAAATCACTGCATAGATCAATGGCCATCCTGTACAGCCGGAGCTGTATCTCAATATCCTGGCTTAAAAGTTGGGAGTTTTTAGTTCCTGACTTGAAATCGATAAGTTCAATGCGATCGTCATTGTGAAATACCATCTGGTCTATAAGGCCTGTAATAATGTCGGTATCAAGATTGAAACTAAAGGGTCTTTCAACCTGTATTTCCATATCCTCATTGAAACCGCAGATAAAGCTATCGTAATAGGTCCTGAAATCAGAAAGAGCCTTCTGAATAATTTGCTTCTTCAAAGAACCAAATTCAAAATCTTCATGCTTAAGATTTGAAAAAGATTCGAAAATAATTTCTTCAAGAGATTCCCATGTAAGGCTTTTATCTTTGTTTTCAAAATATTTTTTAATTATTTCATGATAAATATTTCCTAAAAGCATCCCCAGGCCTGCAGCTTCCCTTATATTGAAGAAATAATTTATCTTATATTTAAACGGGCATTCAGCATAGCTGTTAAGAGCCGTGTAGTAAAATTTCTTCCCGGAAAGAAGGTAGGGGTTATTTTCATTAAATGTGACATTTCTACAGCTCCACCATAATTCATATGGGTACATTATTTTTAAATACAGCAATCCCTTAAGCATAGCCTCATTACTGTCTGCTTTTGCAGATACCATCCTCATTTGCTTTGCAAGCGCTTTCTTCCTCTCCAGCCACCTGTTGCTTACCATCATTGTCCTGATACCGACTGCGTGTTCTGCAGAAGTGCCGCTTCCGGCAATCCCCCGGATAACATAGTATTTTTTCTTTTTTAACATTTTTTTATTGATTTTATTGTAAATATCCTGCAGTTCTTCAAAAAATACAGATTTTGAAGACAGGTTGCTGGAAGTTACTGAAAGAAACCTGGCAGCCCTGGTCATGCCATTGTAGAATAATTTACGTTCGTCAGAAAAGTGCCTGCTTCTTAATATATCCTCCCTCAGCATTTTTCCATCCAGGAAATAGTTGAACACCTGCATATCATAAAGCTGGTTCTTCCCGAATTGCGCTGGAAGGTAATTTTCATTGATAAATGGCATAAATACGGCGTCAAATTCCAGCCCCTTGCACTGATGATAGCTGAGGATGTTTATAAAACCAGGTTTGATAAATTCTTTTGTGCTTTCTTCTATTTCTTCAAGAAAGCTGTTGTCTAATGCATCTTCAAGATAATCCAGGTAACTGCTTATGGAGACTGTCATAGGGTTGTTTTCTGAAAAATCCTTGACAGTATTGATATAGTCACCAAGAAGGGTGGCAGTTTTTTCCTTTTCATATTCAGAGCATAAGCTGTCTTTTAAAGTAACCCTCATAACTCCAATATCATCATCAAAGACAAGACTATAGATTAAATCGAATATTGCCTCTTCTTTAATATTGCGATACCTGTCAACCGCGCGGATAAATAACTGCAGCTTCGGGTCTTCTGCCGATTCGAGTTTTTTTAACACCCGACAAACCGGTTCATTTTCTTTTGATCCCCGAACCCTAAAATCAAGGTGTTCTGCTTCAAGGCTGTTGAAAATTCCCTCAAGACAGATCGGGTTTACGCCTATGAATTCTGAGCACAGTATTGACTTCAGCATCCTCCTGGCAATAATTTCCTCATCAGCAGGGTCTATCTTTCCTGGTGATTTTAAAAGATTTATGAGCCTTAAAAAATCCAGAATATAACGCACTCCGGCATTAGCAAGCACCGACCTTGAACTTCTCATTAAAAAGTAAATATCATTATCATGGAGCATTTTTTCAAGCAGCCTCGTCTTATAATCATGGCCTTTTACAATTATGCAGATGCTTTCAGGTTCCAAACCCTTAATCATTATGAGCTTCCTGATATGGCTGCAGATATAATTTATTTCCTCCAGCGTATTCTTGAATTCCTTTAATATGAAGCTGTCCCCGGTTAAGTTATTAGAAACGCTTTTTGCACGCTTGGGTATCCTCATTTCATTTTGCTTGATAAATTCTGTTGAAATCTCATTTATCATATAACTGTTTCTGTAATTTTTCTTTAAAAACAGTATATTGCTGTTTTCCGTTCCTTTTTGCTTTACGGAAGAATAAAGACAGCTGTAAACTTCATTAAAATTATTCAGCATCGATCCCCTGAAAGCATATGTGCACTGGTCATCGTTGCCGAAAAATATCCGGTTATTCCCTGCAATAATTTTTGTTATTTCAAATTGTGCCCTGTTTAGTTCCTGTAATTCATCGACAATTACGGTATCGAATGCGTTCAAATAGAATCCTTTTACAATGTTATTTTCTCTTAAAATACTTACCGCCTCTTCAAGCAGTCTACCGTAGTCATAAACATCATTTTCAATCAATTCATTCTTATATCTGGCAAATATACCGGTAATTTCTGATAGAATCTCATTAAAAAATGGTGTGAACTTTACTGAAAGCTGAATTGGAGACAGCAGATTTTCCTGTGCCCTTAATATAAAGTCAAACACTTCCTGGATAAAACTCCTTGCCACATAGTTATTGGCGTGCATGTATTTGAATGCCATTGGATAACTCTTTCTATCAATTCTTTCAGACAGAAGATCTTTCAGGAGTTTCCATTGTTGCGGCGCCGTAAGTATTTTCAGTTTGATCGCATCAGGTTTAATAGCGCCATTATAAAACTCTATAGACCTTGACCGCTCAATTAATTCCGCACAGAAAGCAAAAAAAGATGTTATAGAAATCTCATTTATGCTCTTACCTATTGCTTCAGCAGTTATATCGCGAAGAATTTTTGCCCATCTTCTATTAAAACAAAAAACAATAAGCCCTGCAGTATCATAATTCCGTTTTTTGATGACATATTCGATGAGTTGTGTCAGGATAAGGGTTTTTCCAGCACCAGGCGGCCCAGTAACCAGGAAATCCCCGTTTCTTTTTTCCAGATACTTTTTAAGCTTTGAATGGAGCATTACATTATATACCAGTGAAGATAGAAATATTCATGAAATGGAGCGGGGTACGGGAATCGGACCCGCCTCTTAAGCTTGGGAAGCTTATGTACTACCAATGTACTAACCCCGCCTATAAAATACTATTCCGTTTTATCTGAATCCTGTCTGTCCTGTGATTCTTCAAAGTATACTGCCTTATCTGAGGCATCCATGGTTATATTATCCTTCAGGACTTTCTGGTCCTCGACATAATGAATAACAGGAGCAGCATCACTTTTTTTTGCCTCTGCCGCGGATGCTGCCGGGAGCTTCTCGTCAGGTATCAGGTTCGTAATAGTAAGCCTGGTATCAACCACTTTTATATTAAGCCTACTTTGCGCAACCTCCCGGGCTATCTTTATTATCTCTGTCATTTTTTCTGGAATATTGACTTTATGGGTCATTTCGACCTTCATTTCTATTATTACCCCGCCTGATTTCTGTATGACTTCAACATTTAAATTTTTCACCCCTTCAACCCTTAAAACAGAGTCTCTTACCTGCTGCGCAATCGTATCGATTGTAATCATTGCAGTGCCTGACTGGACATTATAGACTTTGACTATCCTGCTTCTTTTCCTGTAAAATTCCAGTAGCAGCAGGGAAATGCAGATAACTATCACCATAAGTAGTGCGAGAGTGGAAATATATGGATTTATGTCTACCCCAGGGTTAAAGATTTTTTCAGCTATATCAGGCCATTTGAAAAAACCGGCAAATTCGTTAACAATAGAAATAAACGATACAACAATAAAGAATAATAAAATCGCTATGAGTATTATTTTATTAAAAATATTCATCTCTTAATGCTTTTTATCCCCAATTATTGATCCTTGAGTTTGGATCTTTATCTCAACGCAACACTTTAGGTCTATACTTTTTTCTTAGGATATTATAACCAAATTGCAAAATCAATACAGCCTGTTTAAACAAATATTTTATTTTTTTGTAAAAACTAATAAAATATTGAGACATATGAAAAATCTTATAATATTAAACCCTGCATCACAGCATGGCAAATCTCTTGAACTTAAGGACAGTCTTGAGGAAATCCTGAAGAGACAGGGAGTTGACTATGTTCTTCACATCAGTAAGAGCACAGAAGATATTAAGGAAACAGTAAAAAGAAACCTTGATAATTTTTCAAGCTTCATTTCTTTTGGCGGGGATGGAACTATTCACAACCTCGCAAATATACTGGCAGGAACAGGGAAAAGCCTCGGCTGCATCCCTATGGGTTCGGGCAATGATATTGCACGTAACCTTGGTATCCCGCTTGATATGGAGCATGCAATTTCAATAATCAAGAAAGGTCACGTTAAGAAGCTGGACATGGGTCTAATCAACGGCAAATATTATTACCTGGCAGTTTCCGGAGCAGGTTTTGACTCTGTAGTTAATGATCTTGCAAACAATACAAGGTTTCCCATAAAAGGTCCTGCTAAATATACTTATGCTGTCTACAAGACTCTCATAACCTTCAGGTCAAAAAAGTTCTTTATAAAATTTGATGGACAGGAAAAAACTGTTGATGCAATGTTTATGGTTGTTGGCAATATGGCCAGTTATGGCGGCGGGATGAAAATAACTCCCCAGGCTGACCCATCAGACGGAATATTTGATATTTGCATAATAGACCGGATGAGCAAGCTGCATTTTATAAAGACATTTCCACTGGTTTTTGAGGGGCAGCACACAAAGGACCCTTTTGTTGAGTATTTCAGGGCACATAAAATAGAAATCGACAGCGAGTATAATTTCAGCGTTTTTGCCGATGGCGAATATATCTGCAAACTTCCCGCAAAATATGAAATAGTTCCTGAAGCCATAAATTTCATAATAAGCAGCCAATAAAATTCAGCTGCAATAAGAGGCCCATAAATGCAGTCCATGAAATATGTTTTAGCCAATTTATAGTACCTGTAATATAAGTACTTAAAAATAAAGCAGTATTATTCAGTATAACGTACCCAGTCGCCATTTTTCATTATAAATATTGTTGACTCGGGATCAACCCTTTCACCATTTGAGTTAAATTGGATATTGCCCACTATACCATTGTAAGAAGTTGCTTTTAATTCCTGTGAATAATCCTCAGGAAGTATTGAATTTGACTTCTGGATTGCATCTATCAGGACATACATTGCATCGTATGAATATGGCGCAAAAGGTCCCGGTCCTGATTTTATTATGTTTTCGTCCTGAATTTTTGCAGCAAAATCAGAATATTTTCTCCAGAAATCTATGGATTCTTTATCTTCAGTATATTTTGCCAGGGAGGGCGGATCAGGTATAACTGCAATCAATCCTTCAAGGTCAAGCTTGTCAGCGATCTCATCTATGCCATCATCCATACCCATTTCTTCTGTAATGAAGCCGCAGTCAAGCCCGGTTTTCCTTACCCTTGTGATAAGGTCTGCGACTTCGTTATATGCAGCGCAGAAAAAAACAGTATCCGGCTCATCGATAAACAGGTTTTCTGCAAGTATATTGTATTCATTTGAATCATAGTTAACTGAGTACCTTTTATCGTATGCAATTTTTCTACTATCAAATACTTCTATTAAATAATCCACAAGATTCACTGAGTATTCTTCTGTATTATCTATAAGTATCAGCTTCTCCGGTTTTGCTTCTTCATCAATAAAGCTCGCAATATTTTCTATTTTCTGGCTATTATTGATTATCATCCTGTAAAAATTCGGTGATCCCATTGATATATCATTACCCTGGGATGAGGGGGTGATTATCGGGATATTGAATTCTGCATAGACTGGCACCGATGCTTTCGTTGTACCGTTAAAAGTCGAACCTACTACCGCAGTTACTCCCTCTTCCAGAAATTCCTGAGCTATAAGAAATGCCTTTTCTGCATTTCCTTCATCGTCTTTAGTTATTAAGTCTATCCTGTAGTCAAAACCCCCGACCCTTACCGGTGAAAGCTCTGACGCTGCAAGACTCAGGCTGATAAGCTGGTCGTCACCGTAGAACTTATCCTCGCCAGAGAACACTGCCTGGTTACCTATCTTGATTACTTTTTCCTGGCCCTCACAAGCTGAAAAGTTAAAAGCCAAAAAGATAATGAGTAACAATGATACAATTAAAAAAATACTTCTGTTGTTAATAAAAAATGATTTAATATTATAACTGTGCATTTGCCATCTCCCGGATCAATCTAAAATAATTAATAATAAGAATATGTATTTTTTATATTATTCTTCAGGGTTTTAAAAGTGATTATACCAGAAATCAGCTAATTATTAATTATTTTTAATTCATTTTCTGTTTATTACTTCATACTTAAGAAGAAACAAAACGATATAAAAATCGCATATTTTATTTACCTGGTTTGACTTTGATTTTGCAGCATTTCCAGGAATATATAACTCACATAAAAGTTTTTGGATTTGCTGATTTATTCAACAATTAATGATAAACTTTTTATTTATTAACCCTTATTATAAAAATATTGAAGAAGGAGGGCATACTATGAGCAGAATCGGCATAGTAACTGACAGCACATCAGATATTCCATCAGAGTTGATTCAAAAGTATAATATTAAGGTGATACCGCTATATGTAAACTTTGAAGAGGCGAGCTTTCTAGACGGTGTTGATATCACCAAAAAACAATTTTATGAAAAATTGAGAAATGTTAAAGTACTTCCAAAATCAGCCCAGCCTTCACCTGCAGATTTTGTAGAAGCTTATAAAGAGGTATTGAAAGACTTTGATAGTATAATCTCGATCCATATATCAAAAAAAATGTCAGGGACCATCGAATCTGCTGAAAGAGCTAAAAAAGAGCTTGGAATGGATATAGAGATCATAGATTCAGAACTGGTTCATCTTCCGCTTGGCATAGTTGTATTAAAAGCTGCTCAACTTGCAAATGAAGGCCATTCCAAAGATGAGATCATCAGGTCAGTCATGGAATATAAAGGAAAAATAAATGTACTTTTCATCCCTAAAACATTAAAGTACCTCATAATGGGAGGAAGGATAGGCAGGGCAAAAGGGCTTATCGCCTCAATATTGGAAATCAATCCCATTCTGACTCTTCATCTTGGAGAAGTATCCCAGTATAAGACTACCCGGAGGTGGAACCAGGCTAAAAGTGAGCTGATAGAGGCTCTGAAAAGCATGGTGAAGGACCCTAAAAAACTTACAGTATATGTTACTGATTCAGATGCAGATGAAGAAGCAGTTGAAATGGTGCAAAGAATCAAATCTGAAATAGACCCAAGAGAGATTTACCGGTCCTATATCGGTTCAATTGTAGGAATACACCTGGGTCCTGATTCTGTTGCGGTAATATTTTTTGAAGATTAGGATAAACATTCAAGTCTTATTTATAAAAGCTATAAGGAGATATTATGTCAAATGTTGCAATAGTAACTGACAGCACTGCAGATCTTCCAGAAGAATTATACAGCCAAAACAATATTACAGTCGTTCCGCTTTCCGTTATTTTCGGAGAGGATATCTACATTGATAACAGGAAGGATCTAACTACAGGTGAATTTTACCAAAAATTAAAGTCTTCCAACAAGTTGCCCACAACAACACAACCGACTCCTTCAGATTTTATTAAAGTTTACCGTGACCTTCTTGAAGACCACAAAAAGATATTATCAATACATATTTCAAAGAAGATGTCAGGAACTGCAGATTCAGCTGAAGCTGCTAAAAAAGAACTTGATACTGAAGATATTATAGTTATAGATTCAGAAGTCACTACAATTGCGCTTGGGTTGATCATCCTTAAGGCTGCACAATTGGCAAATGAAAACAGGACTATTGAAGAAATAATAGATAAGGTGGAGACCTTAAAGGCTGGAATAAATATGTCAGAATCTACTAAAATATATAATAAGACTTTATTTTTAAA
>CAYGYY010000010.1:0-41501 GCA_964354265.1 uncultured Actinomycetota bacterium | reverse complement strand
TCAGAAAAAGACGAGCTTTGGATAGACGCAAACCTGAAAAAGATTAACCTCGGCCGGCTCTTTGAAGACCCAGTTATTCACAAATGTTTTATAGCTTACCCACAAGTCAAGGACTTTGTTGAGGATTTATAGATTTGGTTAAAGGACTGCTTGAAATAAATTTGGGAAAAATCAGGATATGTAAGAATAAATGCATCTTTTGTTTTATATCGCAACTGCCGGAAAATTTACGGCCGACTTTATATATCAGAGATGACGACTACCTCGAATCCTATACCAAAGGTAATTTTATAACACTTACAAATATATCGAAAAAAGACCTGGAAAAAATCATAAGATTCAGGATAGAACCGCTGCATGTATCTATCCATAGTTTTGACATTTCTATAAGAAAAATCATTTTTGGAAACAAGGAAAATCTTTCTGCAATAGATATCTTTTATAAATTGGATGAAAACGGGATAAGGACTAACATCCAGATAGTCCTTTGCCCTGGAATCAATGACGGCGCGGACCTTGAAAATACTATTAAAATACTTACTGCACACTTTAAAAATGTACTTTCAATCGGGATAGTCCCGGTCGGTATAACAAAATATAATAAAAACACCCTGCTAAAAGCTTATAATAATAATGCCAGCAGCAAACTGATAGATTTTATTGATGATTTCAAGCAGAAGCATATAAAAAACAGCTATGCAAAAAAAGTATATATCTCTGACGAATTCTATCTTATTGCAAAAAGGGATTTTCCGGTCTTTAAGGAGTATGGAAGATTTTTACAGATTCAAAATGGCATAGGAAAATCCGTGGACTTTTTAAGAGATTTAAAAAAAGAGGCAATTAAAAAAAATTTAAGAACTTTGTCGCAAGTCAGGAACAGGGAGGATATTGAACACAAAAGAATACTTATAATCACTTCAGAATATGGGATAGAAGTGTTAAAAAAGGCACAATCGATACTTAAAGAATTCCAGGAATACCGGAATATATGCGATTACATTGATCTGATAGCAGTTAAAAATACTTTTTTTGGTGGAAATGTTAAAGTTACCGGTCTTCTTGCGGGAAATGATATAATAACGAAAATCAATTTGCTTGATCTGAAGAAATATGAAAGGATATTGATACCTGATATTATATTCAATAAGAATGGCCTGACAATAGATGATTTAAAAATGGATGACTTTAAAAAAGTAAGTGAAAATATCTTTTCTGTCAAGGATTGCGGAAAAGCTTTTTATAATGCTTTGGTAATGAAAGAGCTATGAAGAAAAAAATACCCGTTGTAGCAGTTGTTGGAAAGCCAAATGCCGGGAAATCAACCCTGATAAATAGGATTTGCAACCAGGTGGATGCCATTGTGCACAAAGAGCCAATGATTACAAGGGACAGAAAATACTACCTCTCTGACTGGGACAGGATTAATTTCTATGTACTTGACACACCTGGAATAGACATCCTTTCTGAGGCAAGACTTTCTGTTGAAGTATTCAAACAGACAAGCAAAGCCCTGGAAGAGGCGGATATAATAATATTTCTAGTTGATATAAAAGCCCCTATTTCGCCTCTTGACGAGGAAATCGCTGACCTTTTAAGAAAAGCAAAAAAGCCGGTGATATTTGCCGGTAATAAGTGGGATAACCCTGAAGGGATATATTTTACTGAAGATTATTTAAAATTAGGTTATGGGTATCCTGTGCTAGTATCTGCAAACCATGGATTGAGTATCGTGGACCTGCTTGATGAGATAGTGACTCATTCAAAAAAAATCCTCTCCATTATACAGGACAATGCGCTCGGGACTGGTCTGGTTTCCGAGGATGTTCCAAGCATATCGATCCTGGGGCAGCCGAATGTAGGTAAATCAACACTGTTTAATACCTTGATAAGGGAGGACAGGGTGATTGTAGACGAGGTTGAAGGCACTACAAGGGACAGCATAGACAGTATTATAAAATACGCCGGCAAAAGCTACAGGTTTATAGATACAGCAGGGCTCAAAAAAGACAGGCCAAGGGAAGAAGACCTGGATTATTACAGCAAACTGAGGACTTTGCGAAGCATAGAGAAATCACAGGTATGCCTGGTGCTTGTTGATGTTTTGAGAGATATCACAAACCAGGATGAAAGAATCCTGCAGACTTGCCTTGAAAAGGGAGCTAGCGTGTGTGTGGTTTTTAACAAGATAGATGCCATAGAGCCGGAAGATTTAAAAAAACAGGTCGATGATTTTACATTCAGGATAAATTATTTAAAGTATACTCCGATGCTCAGGGTAAGTGCATTAAAAAATAAGGGGACCAGCAAAATCTTTAAAATGATTGATTTCCTTATCGAAGAGCGCAATAAGAAAATCACGGACAACAAATTAAATGAGTTTTTTTCTAATCTTGATGTAACTGATGGAATATATTCCAAGGGTAAGAAATTTAAAATAAAATTCATAAAACAGGTTAAAATATCACCACCTGGATTTGTAGTCTTTTCAAATATGGATATTTCTAAAAAAAATAACATTAAAAGATATATTGAATTTAAGATAAGGGGTGAGTTCGGTTTTAAAGGTGCGCCACTTTTTTTTAAATATAAACATTAAGTAGAAATCATATAATTTTTAAAGGTTAAAGTCCGGCTTCAATATTGGATGTTACAGTATTTACTAATAAGGCCACTTATCTTAAAATGTTTTTTACAGGCCGGGATGTGGCGCAGTTTGGATTAGCGCACCAGTATGGGGTACTGGGGGTCGGAGGTTCGAATCCTCTCATCCCGACCATTTAAAAAACTACTTTTGAATGTTGATTTTTTAAAGGCCTGGTGCTGTTAATTTTTATTATTTAAAATTAAGGTGTTCTTAAATGGGAAAAATCAAATTTGGTACAGATGGCTGGCGGGCCATCATAGCTGATGATTTTACTTTTGAAAACCTGGGTTATGTAGTCGAAGCTATATCAATCCATCTTAAAAACAGTAATAGATGGCAAAAAGGCATATTTATAGGTTATGACAACAGGTTTCTTTCTGAAAATTTTGCTTCACATTGCGCACAAATATTAATAAAAAAAGGTATAAAAGCCTACCTGTCCGGTGTTTCAATACCTACTCCTGTTACAGCTTTTATGATAAAGGACCTTGACCTTGACGGTTCGATTATGCTAACAGCAAGCCATAATCCTGCAAGATACAATGGGATTAAATTCATTCCTTACTATGGGGGTCCAGCTGAAGATAATATAACAAAAGATATAGAGAAAAACCTTGAAACTATTCTTAATAAAGAGCCTTTAGGGATTACAGATAATTTAAGTCAACCTCAGCAAGATACAACTGTTATTACAGATTTTTCAAGATATATAAAACAGTTATTAGGCCTTATTGATGTACAACTTATAAAAGAGATGCAGCCCAAAATTGGTGTAGACACAATGTATGGCGCAGGAGGCAGGATATTTAATGATATTATAACAACTCATTTAGGCCTGGATGCAGTTTTTAAGAATAATTACCGGGATGCGCTTTTTGGTGGCAAATTACCGGACCCTTCAAACAATAATCTTGCAAGCCTTAGGGATATTGTCCTTACAAATAAAATGGATATCGGACTTGCTCTTGATGGTGATGCAGACAGATTCGGGATTATTGATGGTAAAGGTGATTATATAAGTCCTAATAATGCGATCGCAATTATTTTGCATTATTTGATTGAGAAAAAAAGATTTGAAGAAGGTGACATCGCTGTAAGGACAATTGCCACGACTCATTTAATAGATGATATCGCGCTTGATAACGGTTTAGGGGTAATGGAAACTCCTGTGGGTTTTAAATATATTTGTAATGCCATGTTAAAAAACAGCGTACTGATAGGGGGTGAAGAAAGCGGTGGATTGAGCATAAAAGGGCACATTCCTGAAAAAGATGGCCTCCTTGCGGACCTTTTAATGCTGGAAATACAATCACATCTCTTAAAAAACCATCCAGGTTTATATATTTCGGATTATCTTGATCTTATTTACAAAAGATACGGTTACTTTTATACAACCCGTATAGATTTAGAAATACCCCAGGATAAAAAAACAAAAATCATTGAATTTTTCCTGAGTCTTAAAGGCAAAACAATTGAAAATATTAAAGTAAATAATATATCCTATATTGATGGGGCTAAAGTAACTTTTAATAATAAAAGCTGGCTTCTTGTCAGGGCGTCGGGCACAGAACCTCTAATAAGATGCTACATTGAGTCAAGAGATAAAGCCTATTTTGAGATTCTGCAATACTTCGTTAGTTCCAGCGTGAAAATCAATGCTGAATAAATATCTGTCCATTTAGAAATTTTTAATTTGCCTTTTTTATTAGAAAGTTTGGTATTTTATTATATAATAAAAATATATAATTTTTTTATAGTAGCAACTCATAATTACTTTTAAATGCGTTTAATATTATTATTAACATTAATTTGAGATTTAAAAAAAATGCAGCAGAAAAATGACAACTCCAGGAATAACCGGACTGATTCCATTAAGGAACAGGAAATAGAGCTTATTAAAGAGATCTCGCCAGGCTTACTCGAGGAGTTAAAAAAACTCCCGAAAGACAAAATTGTATTAATAGTAATAAAAGGCCCCAGTATAGGTGAAAAATTCTTTATCAATAAAAATATGCTTTCTATTGGACGGAGCTCTGAATCTGACATACTTCTTGATGACATTACAGTTTCAAGGCACCATGCTATTATTGAAAAAAGGGAAGATAACTGCATAGTAAAAGACCTTGAAAGCCTGAACGGGACTTATATTAATGGATGTATCGTTGATGAGAAGGATCTGAATAATGGAGACAGGATACAGATAGGAAAATATATTTTCCTGTTTTTTATTTCAAATTAAGTAATAAAATATTAAAAATGGCCGGCAACAAAAAACCTTACCTCACAATAGGTGAACTTGTTAAAAAGTTTAAAAAATACTACCCTGACCTAACCAGCAGTAAGTTAAGATTCCTTGAGTCAAAAGGTTTAATAGTGCCCAAGAGGGCAGATAATAGATACAGGGTATATTTTAAAAATGATGTAAAAAGAATAAATCTTATATTAAGCATGCAGCAGGAGTATTTCCTGCCACTGGAGGTTATAAAGGAAAAAATAGATACTATTGATTTTAATAAGATAGATGAACAAAAGGGAGCCTTAAAGGAATTGCAAACAAAACTTGATGAAGGTGATAAAAACCTCAAAATAAGAAAATTAAATTCTAATAATATAAGGGAAAAATACAAGCTTACCCAGGATTATATTGATGAGCTTATAGAACAGAACCTAATTAAATGGCATTCTGAAGACGGTAAAAATTTTGTTGACGGTTATGATTTAGAAATATTAAGAATAGCAAGTGAGCTTTCAAAATTTGGCATATATGCCAAGCATTTAAAAGTATTCGAGAATTCAGCTTCCAGGCAATCTGCCTTTCTCCAGCAGATAATTTACCCGTTGATTATGGCATCAGGAAAAGAATCACACAAAAGGGCTACAAAGATGCTGTACAGGCTTGAAGCGCTTTTTAACGAATTGCATGAGATTTTGTTTAAAAAAGAAAATAAACAATTCCTGGATAGCCATAAATGACCTCCTCAAGCTTTCAATTTTTTTTCATAAAAAAAAGACACTTTAAGAATTTTAAAAAGTCCTGTCCTGTCCTCAGGGCTTTTAGAATTGCTTTTACAATATTTTTCTTTTTTGTGGCTTTATCTACAATTTTTTTTGCGTCTCCCGCTAAACTGTTTGCAGATCCTTATCCTGATGTTACAGCTGAGGCTGCAATAATAATGGATTATGATACAGGAAGGATCTTTTGGCAAAAAAACGCAGATGAAAAGCTTTTTCCGGCAAGCACAACAAAAATGATGACTGGTATAGTTGCAATTGAAAGAATCAAAGATTTAAATGAGATTGTGAGAATATCAAGAAATGCATCAGGTACGAATAATTCTTTTTTTGCTTTAAAAACTGGCGATGAGATATCACTCCTTGACCTTCTTAAGGCTGCGCTGATAAATTCACATAATAATGCAACGATAGCGCTTGCAGAGTATGTTGCCGGAAGCGAAGAAGAATTTGTAAAATTAATGAATGAGAAAGCAATGGCGATAGGAGCATATGATACCAGTTTCCAGAATACAAATGGCCTTGATTCCAATTCTCCCGCGCATAAATCTACAGCAAAGGACCTTGCAATAATTGCAAGATACTGTATGAAAAATGAATTATTTAAAAATATCGTCAGTACAAGAGAAGAGTATATTACTATAAACGGAGAAAAAGTATATCTTTTTAATACTAATATTCTACTTTTTTTTGATTATATAAAAGGTATTAAAACAGGATTTACTAATAATGCAGGATATTGTCAGGTATTATATTCACAAAGAAACGGCCTTGGGCTTATAAGCGTTGTATTAAAAAGTGCTGAAGGAAAGAGGGAGTCAGATATACTGCAAATGATCAACTGGGCAAACAACAACTACCAGAATAAAAAAATAATAGATGCTAATGAAGTTTATAAGACAGTAGCAATTGAAAAATCGATTCAAAGTAGTGATTATTCTTATACAACCAGGTTTTTCATGGAACTATATCCTGAAAGTGATTTCTCAAAGCTTGTAAATATTAACGATAAAATAGAAATAACAGATGATTTCCCGGAAAAAAGTACTCAAGAAGCAGACATCTCAGCTCCAGTTTCCTTGCCATATGATAGTATTGCTGAAGGCGGTAAGGCTGGTAATTTGAGGTTAACCATCAATGAAAACCCTGAGAAAAATATTGGATTGGTATACGGTCATAACACTAAAGCTCCGTTTGTCAGTGTAAATGTCGAACTGGAAAATGATAACAGGCTAAGAAATATCCTTATTTTCCTTATTTCATTTTACTTTTTTATTTTTATACTTATAATGTTAAAGAATTTATTACTAAAAGAAAAAGAGTAAAGACCAGTTGTGTTTTTCATAAACAGTTTTACTCTTTATTTCGATTGAAATTGGAGGTATTGGATTTGAAGACAATGAAATCAAAAGTTATAAAAACTATCTTAATTTCCATGATAGTAATCGCGCTTATCGCAGCATTCGGGTTCACCGGATGCCAAAGCATTTCAGACGTAGTTGGCATTACAGCAGAACAGGATACCGCTGCCGGGGAAACAGCTGAAGAAACTGCCGGGGAAACAGCTGAAGAAGCAGGGTCCCCAGAAGATACAGCAGTGGCTGAAACAACGCAAGAAGCAATTAACCCTGATGAGATAACAGGTAATATAAATATTTTAACAGGCCTTGAGATATCGGACTCTGTCCTTAATGGAAGACCCGTTTCAGTTATGGTTGATAACCAGCCGGCTGCCAGACCTCAATCAGGCCTTATTAGCGCTGATGTTGTTTTTGAAGTAGTAGATGAAGGCGGCGTTACAAGATTTGTTTCGATTTTCTCATCAAGCCAGCCTGACCTTGTTGGGCCCGTACGAAGCATGAGGCCATATTATGCAGAAATAGCAGCAGGTTTTGACTCTATATATGTTTTCTGGGGTACTGCTCCTTATTTTTATATATATGTTGAAAATCTGGGATTGGACTACCTCTCTCCATTGGGGGACGGTACGGGAGCCTCTTCAATAACAGCAAATTTTGCTGATCCTGGAAGCGGGAAGGGCGCTGATGCAATCAGGGATACTACCAGAGTTGCTCCTCATAATGCTTATGTAGGAATACCAAGAATGCTTGAAATTGCCCAGGAACAGGGTTATGCGCTTGAAGGAGGGCAGTCACCATTTCATTTCAAGGAAGATGCTCCGGAATCAGGAAGGGGAGATATATCAGATATAGCTCTCAATTTTTCACAGCAAACGTTCAAGGTAGACTTTAAATATGACAGCGCTACAAATAAATACATGAGATATGTTGCAGGGCAACCAAATACTGACAGGGAATCAGGCGAACAAATATCTGTCAATAATGTAGTGGTCCTAATTACTGATATAAAGAATTCAGGAGATGAAGCAGGTCACATGATTGTCAGAACGACCCAGAGCGGAGACGCATATTACTTTTTTGATGGTAATGTAATAGAAGGCACCTGGAGCAGGACGAGCCCGCTTGAGCCTTTTCAGTTTAGAGACAAAGATGGAAAGAATATCCTTGTAAACAGGGGCCAGTCGTGGGTTGCAATGATTGCAGGAATTGAACAATTAGAATATTAATTTTCCTGAGATGGAAAACCCTATTAACAATAATTTACAAAATTTAACTGCCAGTACGATAATAGGTAAAGTCTTATTTCCAGGCTCGGTAATACAAAAAAGAATTACCGAGCTTGGAGCGGAAATAACAAAAGATTATGCAGGCAAAGACCTCCTTTTGGTAAGCGTATTAAGGGGAGGTGTATTTTTTTTAACTGACCTTGTTAGAAATATCGATCTTGAATTAAATATTGATTTTATTGGCATATCCACATACCAGGGTTCAGTTTCAGAATCCTCCGGAGTAGTCAAGATAACAAAAGACCTTGAAGAGCCAATTGAAGAGAAAGACATCTTAATAGTTGAAGACATTATAGATACCGGACTGACCATAAGCTACCTGTTGAGAAACCTTAAGTCAAGATATCCAAACAGCATTGAAATCTGTACCCTACTTGACAGGAATATCAGGAGGATAGCTGGAATTAATATCAAATATAAAGGTTTTACAATCGGTGAGGAATATGTAGTTGGCTATGGGCTTGATTACAAGCAAAAATATAGAAACCTTGACGCAATTTACAGGCTTAATATAGAAATGGTCAAAAAAGACATGGAAATGGTTAAATAAGCACCGGCAATAATAAGTAAAACATGGTATAATATTCTTAATTGCTATTCGACTAAAATATTCAATAATTGAAAGGTAAAAACAACCTTATTGAGATGACGCTTGAAGGAGTCAGGATCGAGCTTCCTTCTCAAAGGCCTATCCTTCTTTTGAAAGAAAAGGAAGGGGACAGGTATCTTCCAATTTGGGTAGGCGCTTTTGAAGCTTCAGCAATCGCTTTAGAGCTATCCAATATCAAGACCCCAAGACCAATGACTCATGACCTCATTATAAATATTTTACGGGATCTGAGAATCAAGATTGATACAATAGAGGTATGCGATATAAAAGAGAATACTTTTTATGCCTACTTGAACCTTAAATTCTCACATAATAAAACAGCAAGGGTAGATTCCAGGCCCTCTGACGCAATTGCAATAGCGGTAAGGGAAAAATGCAGGATATTTTCATCAAACCATGTACTTGAACAGGCAGGTATAAGGATACAGTCCATTGATGAAGAAATTGAGAAATTCAAGGATTTCCTGGAACACATTGAGCCGGAGGATTTTAATACTGAAGAAGGATTACAGGAACCATGAAGAAAACAGATACAATACCAAAATTCAGGTATAAAGATGTTAATTTTGCCCATGAAAGTGAAAGGGAATTTGCCAAAATACTGGATTTTTACGACATCAGCTGGTCATATGAGCCAAAAACCTTCCCGGTTGAATGGGATAGGGAAGGTATCCCTAAAATAAGCTTCACACCGGATTTTTTTCTTCCTGAATATGATCTTTTTATAGAACTTACAACATTGAACCAGAAACTTGTTACAAAGAAGAATAGAAAATTAAAAAGGATCAGGGAGTTATATCCGGAGGTAAACATCAAGCTGTTCTATAAAAAAGATTTCCAGAGCCTGCTTTTTAATAAGCAGATAAATAAGTAACCGTAAATTACTTGCGCTACTCCAAGGTATTTATTATTCCAGTTGTGTTATTGTCAGACATTTTATTTTGGGGAACGGGGAAAATCTATACTAACGAATTAACAAATAATTAAGTTTACATAATATATATTATCGGAAGTTACTGGAATACACAGAAAAGTGACTTTAATAAGAGATAGAATGACTTAAAGAAAAGATTAAATTCCCGTACTGCCAAAGCCGCCTTCAGCACGCTCTGATATATCAAGTTCTTCAGATTCAACCAGATCCGCTTCTTCAATCTTTTTAACTACCATCTGGCAGATTTTATCACCTTTTTTTATAGTAAAATCTTCTCTACTGTCAAGATTTATAATTATTATGCATATCTCTCCACGATATCCTGAATCAATAAGTCCTGGACTATTTACAAGCGCAATTCCATGTTTTATTGCAAGACCAGACCTTGGCTGGATAAATCCCGCGTATCCTGATGGTATTGCTACTTTAATGCCTGTCGGTATAAGTTTTCTCTCATATGGCTTTAAAACATAATCAATTGAACTATACAGATCAAGCCCTGCATCTCCTTTATGAGCATATTTCGGAACCGGCATGGATTTATCAAGTAATTTGTATTTAATTGTGACCATAATTAACTTTTTTTATATTTAGCCACGATATGTCAATCATACGGCCATGAATTCTTTTATCTGCTATTTTATCAAAATTATAACTTCAAATAAAAAAAAGTCTATTAAAGGATTATTATAGAATTGCAAAAATCAGTTTTCCATAAGAGGAATATATATGGTCTTGCCATATATTGTTTCATTGTCAAGGTCAGTGATATTGTTTACTTTCTTAATTGCACTGATAAACTTATCTTTGTCCTCTTTTCCAGAATATTCAGATATGATATCAGATATATTTGTTTTTTCATCAATTGTTACCCTGGAATATTTGATGGTTTCCTTATCGTAGAACCTTGATTTATTAGCGTATATCGCATAAATTACCAGGAATGTCACAGTTATAGTAAGTATAACAATGAATATTTTTCGTAGTTTTTCTATTTTTATGCTCATAACACTCACCTGCTTCTTTGCTGTAATGTTTTCCACTAAATTACTTTATAAATATAATATTAAGAACATATGTTCGCTTATAATAATAATACGAACATATGTTTGTGTCAATAGCAAACTACAAAATCTTTTTATATTTTCATCTATAAGCAATCTATTTACCTCACATGCTCACAGATATAACTATCTAAATAAAAACCCCCCGTAATCTTATATAGAAGAAGGTTAAATTTTTAATTCATTGCTTATTTTAAAAAAAAGCTTATAATTTCAACGGTTCCAGCAGTTAAATAAAGGATTATAATAATGTTTTATATTTGTTTAAAAATTTTTAGTTTTAATCCGTAATGCATTTTTTTTAGGGATTTAATATTTATAAAAAATAGGTTTGAATATGAAATTAGGAATAATAGGGCTTACGAACTCAGGAAAGACAACACTTTTCAATGCTCTTACAAAAGCATGCGCGCCTACATCGGTTCATCTTTTTTCCACATCAAGACCGAATATAGGCATGGTAGCTGTACCTGATGAGAGGTTAACTCAGCTTTCGCATATTTTCAGCCCAAAAAAAACAACATCAGCATATATTGAATTTGTGGATATTGCAGGTCTTACCAGGAGCATTGCAGGTATTGATGGTAAGGTAAACCAGTTTTTTTCGCACATACGTGAAGTAGATGCGCTTCTTCATATAGTGAGGTGTTTTTCTGATGAGAATATAGCGCATGTTGAAAAGACCGTAAATCCAGCGAGGGATATTGGAATATTGAATCTGGAACTGATTATTTCCGACCTTGGATCAGTTGAAAATAGAATCACTAGTATTAAAAAGCAGCCAAGGAATACTGACCCGAAGTTAAAACAGGAACTTGAAATACTAAACAGCATAAAGCCAGTTCTTGAACAGGAAATCCCCGCCAGGAACATTGGACTAAGTATGGAAGACCTTAAAATAATAAAATCACTGAACCTGCTTACACTTAAACCTGTAATTTATTGCGCAAATATATCAGAGGAAGACCTGTCAGTAAAATCAGTGCAGACTGAAGGATTTTTAGATGATATCAATGAAATAGCAAACATGGACAATTCTGAAGTGATAAATGTT
The DNA here is from genome assembly GCA_964354265.1 of uncultured Actinomycetota bacterium. Lineage (GTDB taxonomy): Bacteria > Actinomycetota > Humimicrobiia > Humimicrobiales > Humimicrobiaceae > Fen731. The sequence goes on along the minus strand of CAYGYY010000010.1, from coordinate 29,533 downwards.
TGCGCTAAAATAGAAGAAGAGATATCCATCCTGGAAACTGAGGACAAAGATGTGTTTATGAGTGAACTTGGCATAATGCAATCAGGCCTTGACCAGCTTGTAGAAGCTTCATACAAAATTCTAGGCCTGATAAGTTTCTTGACTGCAGGACCAGATGAAGTAAGGGCGTGGACTATAAAAAAGGGAGATAAAGCATCCCGTGCTGCCGGAAAGATACATTCTGATATTGAAAGGGGTTTTATCAGGGCGGAGACCATACCCTACCCTGTCTTTATGGAAATAAGATCATTTGTAAAAGCCAAAGAAAAAGGACTTGTAAGGTCAGAAGGTAAAGAGTATGTCGTTAATGATGGTGATATTATAGATTTCAGGTTTAATGTCTAACTTGCATATCAAAGCATGTATTTTTTTTTATTATTTGTTAAAATAACCAGGGTATAAAAGTTTGTAATACTTTTGCATTATTTATTAAAAAAAATATCATAAATAAATATCAAAAAAAGAATATCAAGTCTTTATCCGGGAGGAAAAAATGGCAGAAATCAATTATGACAAGAGTATCAGTATGGATATGCTGAAAGGTAAAAAAATTGCTATTATCGGTTATGGCAGCCAGGGGCATGCACATGCTCAGAATCTCCGAGAAAGCGGCATGGATGTAATTATTGGCGAGCTTGAGGGCAGTAAACCATGGGAAACAGCAAAAAGCAAGGGTTTTGAAGTATATAGCGCAGATAAGGCTACTGAACTTGCAGATATAATCATGATACTTTTACCTGACCAGCTCCAGAAAGAGATCTATTATAAAGCGATTGAACCTAATATTGAAACCGGAAATGTACTGTGCTTTGCACACGGCTTTAATATACATTTCAACCAGATAGTGCCCGGCACCAATGTCGATGTTATCATGATAGCACCAAAGGGTCCTGGACATATTGTAAGAAGAATGTTTACAGAAGGAAGCGGTGTTCCTGCAATAATTGCCGTTTACCAGGATTATTCAGGAATGGCAAAGCAGACTGCACTTGCTTATGCAAAGGCTATAGGTGCAGGCAGGGTCGGTATAATAACAACTACTTTTAAGGAAGAAACCGAAACAGACCTTTTTGGAGAGCAGGCAGTGCTTTGCGGTGGAACCACAGAGCTTATAAGGGCAGGTTTTGATACTCTTATCAATGCGGGTTACCAGCCGGAAATAGCTTATTTTGAAGTTTTAAGCGAGCTTAAGCTTATCGTGGATCTTATTTATGAAGGTGGGATTTCGTGGATGAGGTATTCAATCAGCGATACTGCAGAGTATGGCGATATGGTAATCGGTAAAAAAATAATAACTGAGGAAACCCGAAAAGCCATGAAACAAGTTCTGGAAGACGTCCAATCCGGAGCTTTTGCCAGGGATTGGATTCTTGAAAACAAGGCTGGAAGGCCAGTATACAATGCAATAAAGAAAAATGAAGAAGAACATCCCATAGAAATAGTAGGAAAAGAACTCAGGCAAATGATGACCTGGATAAAAAAAGAAGAGAAATAATAAATTTTAAAAAATATAATTATTCAGTAATATAAATAGTAATAAAAATAATTAGAAATATTTAAATTATAAGTATTAAGCAATATTTAAATAAGTTATTAACAAAATAGTTTAATTATTATTTATAAAAGCGAACTTATGTTTGTAATAAGCTCGCTTTTATGTTAATATATTATTATGATTGCAAGAAAATATGAAATAAGTGAGAGACAGAAGGAAATCCTCCATGCTATAGTCAAAAAAGTAAAGGACTCCGGCTATCCTCCTACTGTCCGTGAAATAGCCCAGGCTGTCAATCTTAATTCTTCTGCAACAATACATGCCCACCTTAAAAAACTTGAAGAATTAGGGTATATAAAAAGAGATCCCAGTAAACCAAGAGCAATAGAATTAAACCATGAAGTCTACAGGCAGTCACAGGAAACTGAGATTCACAGTCCCGGGAGCGGCGTGGCCCTTATCCCGGTAATCGGCAGTATCGCGGCAGGTACCCCTATCCTTGCTGAAGAGAATATCGAAGACTATTTTCCAGTCACTGAAGATTTTTTAAAAAGCTCCAAGGAGGTCTTTATACTCAAAATCAAAGGTGACAGCATGGTAAACGCAGGAATCCTTGACAAGGATTACATCGTAATCAGAAAACAGGAAACTGCTATGAACGGTGAAATAGTCGCGGTGCTTCTTGATGATGAAGCAACTGTAAAAAGGTTCTTTAAAAAATCAAACAGCATAAAACTTATGCCTGAGAATGATTTCATGGAACCTATTGAAGTCAAGGATGCAAGGATAATTGGCAAGGTCATCGGGGTAATCAGGAAATACTTCTGAATAAGATGTTATTATAAATATTATATTTATAATGTTTATAATATTTTGCTATCTGCCCTACTTAATAATAAAACCCGAAAGTTTTTGTTGAAATCTTGAATTGGCATTTACCCTTAAAAGAATTCCGTCTTCGACATATTGCTTATCAAGTATCTTACAATAATTAAATATAAAAGAAATCAGTTTATTCTGGTCGTAGGGGACTTTCAAAGTAAGCGTAAGCCTGTTTTTATCAACAGTCTTTTTTATTCTATTATAGAGCATATCAAGACCGGTTTTCTTGAGTGCAGAAATAAAAATCGCGTTTCTGTATTTAAGCTTCACGAGATCCAGCTCTTTTTTTTCAACTTTATCTATCTTGTTGAATACAAGGACTACTGTTTTATGGCTTACCCCTATTTCTTTTAATACACCCATTACGCTCCTGATATGATTTTCAAAGTCAATATTGCTGGCATCTATTATCATAAGCAGAAGATCAGCCCTCCTTACCTCTTCCAGGGTCGATTTAAATGCTGCTACAAGCTGATGCGGGAGTTTTTCTATAAAACCCACAGTATCGCTTATAAGTATTTCATCCATTTCAGGGATTTTTAATCTTCTGGTTGTCGAATCAAGTGTTGAAAAAAGCATGTCTTTTACCAGGACATCAGATTTAGTGAGCATATTGAGCAAAGTAGATTTCCCGCTGTTTGTATACCCGACAAGTGAAATGGAAAAAATGTTATTCTCTTTTCTTTTTTTCCTCTGGTTTTCCCGCTGGATAGCTATCTGTTCGATCTTTATTTCAAGCTGGTTTATCCTTTTCCTTATTTTTCTCCTGTCAACCTCAAGCTTCTGTTCACCGGGACCTCTTGTACCGATCCCACCACCCAGCCTTGAGAGCTGTGTCCCCTTCCCTCTCAGTCTGGGGAGTATATAATTCAGTTGTGCAAGCTCTACCTGGAGTTTGCCTTCACTGCTCTGAGCCCTCTGTGCAAAAATATCAAGGATAAGGGCAGTTCTGTCTATTACTTTTATTTTAAGGGTGTTTTCCAGATTACTTTGCTGTGCAGATGTAAGGTCATTATCAAAAATAACAAGATCTATCATATCTGAGCCAGATAATGATTTTATTTCTTCGAGCTTGCCTGAACTTATATAGTATTTCGGGTTTATTTCCGGCTGTTTGTGTAACAATACATCATATACTTCAGCACCTGCTGAAACAGTCAGGTTTTTCAGTTCTTCTATTTCTTCTGCAATGTGTTCATCACTTTGCTTTGCTATTTTTAATGTTCCTGAATGAATTGTGCGCAAAGATGCTGCAACAGGCTTCATGAACTTCAATTTAATAAAAACCAGTAATGATTTTTCCATGTATTTTTCTGGTTCAATATTCTCGATTAGCGGTCTATTATCCATTATCCGTTACTGTCGTTAAAGTATGCAGGTCATTCTTTGTAGAGCTTCTTCAAGTCTTTCATTTGACAGAGTGATTGATATCCTGAAATAACCCTCACCATAAGTGCCAAACGCGCTCCCTGGAGTGACAACAACATTAGCATTATGCAGCATATGCTGTGCAAAAGATGCTGATGTATAACCATTTGGAACCTTTGCCCATATATAGATTGTTGCATCGGATTTATAATAATCTATCCCGGTTTTTTTGAGAGCGCTAAATACAAGTTCCCTTCTTTTCCTGTAAATTGCCAGATTGTCAGCCAGGAATTCTTCATAGTTATCCAGGGCCACAGCCCCTGCATATTGGACTGCGTTGAAAACACCGGAATCAACATTTGTCTTGTATTTGCCCAGGCTCTCAATAATTTTTTTATTGCCTGCTGCAAAACCTATGCGCCATCCCGTCATATTAAAGGTCTTTGAAAGAGAATTAAACTCAAGCCCGACTGCTTTAGAGTCTTTGGAATTGAAAAAACTTCCCGGCTTATTGTTTTCATCAAAATATACATCGCAATAGGCATTATCGTGGCATATAATTATTTCATTGGCATTTGCAAAATCGCTTATATTCTGGAAAAAACCTGCAGAGCATGTAGCAGATGTCGGGTTATTAGGATAATTTATGTGTAACAACTTTGCTTTTTTCGCGATATCATTTTCAATTCCATAAATATCCGGAAGGAATCCTTTCTCCTCTTTTAATGGCATAACATGGCACTTTCCACCTGCAAACAATGTACCAAGTTTATATACCAGGTATCCCGGATCCGGTACAAGAGCAGTATCTCCAGGATTAATAAAAACATAGGCAATGTTCGCTATGCCTTCCTTTGAGCCCCAGATGGTTATTATCTCCTTATCAGGGTCCATTTCTACATTAAATCTTTTCCTGTAATAGTTTGAAGCTGCCTGCTTGAATAACTTTAAACCATAGCTTGAAGGATATCTGTGATTTTCGATATTCTTTGCTTCCTTATATAATTCCTCGATAACAGGAGAAGGTGTTGCAATATCAGGATCTCCAATCCCAAGGCTTATGACATCCTCGCCTTTTGCTTTTTTTACATTTATTATCCTGTCTATCTCTGCAAAAAGATAAGGTGGTATAGCTTTCAATCTTTCAGATTCTTCTATTATCATTTTTCACCTTTCTGTTAAAACAATCACAGGAAATAATCCCCTTCAAACACATAATCAACAGGTCCATCAAGAAATACAGGGTTGTTTAAGCCTTCCCAGATTATATTAAGATTTCCACCCGGCAGGTTTACACAGATATTATTGCCGGTTACTTTTCCAAGCAAAATAGAACATACTGCTGATGCGGATGCTCCCGTACCGCATGCAAGAGTTTCACCAACTCCCCTTTCCCACACTCTCATTGATATCTTATGGGGATTGTTTACTTTAATAAATTCCACATTAGTTTTTTTTGGAAATATTTTATCGGTTTCAATAAGAGGCCCCCATTTTTCAATAGGTATAGAGTAAATGTCCTGGTCATCGTTAAGAAATATCACACAATGAGGATTACCCATAGAGACACAATTTATAATGAAAATATTGCCATCTATTTCCAGCGGATAATTACCGGCAAAATATCCGAATTCGAGGTCTTTGTCTGCGATTTTTACCGGTATCATTGACGGCTCAAAAATAGGGTTGCCCATATTTACTTTTACGCAAACCGCATCTTCAGCTCGCATTTTTTCACGTTTTACAGTTCCTGCATTATTAAGTATTTCAACAGTCTTAAGGCCAGCCCTTGTAATGATTTTTAATGTTTTTTTATCAGATAACCCCTTATCGGAAATGAACCTTGCCATACATCTTATGCCATTACCACACATTTCTGCAGTTGAACCGTCCTGGTTATAGTAATCCATAAAAAAGTCACTACCAGAAACATTATCTCTTACAATTATCATTCCATCTGCGCCAATGCCGAAATGCCTGTTGCAAATCATTGAAATCTGTTCACTACTGATATTAAATCCGGGCATTGACTTTTCTGTTGCATCGATTATTACAAAATCATTGCCCTGACCGTGTAGCTTTGAAAATCTAAGCCTTTTCATTATACAACTCTCTCCAGACAATATTAAGAATACTGATTATTAAATCAGAAATATTATCATAATTATCGGTTCTTAGCCAATTTATCCTCGGGTCTGCCTTAAACCATGTAAGCTGTTTTTTTACGAGCTTTTTTGTATTTGCTATTATCTCCTCCGAACATTCTTCAAGACTTGACTCTCCTTTCAAATACTTTATCACTTCTTTATATCCTACAGCCTGCTTAAGGCTATTATATTTTTCATAACCATTTGCTACAAGATCCTTAACCTCCTCTATGAGCCCACGTTCAAACATCTGTGTTACGCGTTGTTCGATACATGAATTAATTTGCTCTTTATCGCTGGTAAGCCCAATAAAAACACATCTGTAAACTGATTTTCTTTGATTCCAGGTAACCTGGAAACTTGAGAATGTTTTCCCTGTCATTTCATAAACTTCAAGTGCTCTTAAAATCCTTCTTTTGTCATTTGAGCTTATTTTACTTGCATAACCAGGGTCTACCTCTTGCAGCTTTAAATAGAGTTTCTTTGCGTCCTGTTTTGATATCTCTTCTCTAAATTTTTCATTGACGGAAGTATTTAAAAAACCGTCAGCATTGGAGCAATTTTTTAATTTAATTAGCTGCGCTTCTTCTACCGGTCCAGGTTCTTTAGTAAAATTATATTCTTCATAAGAACTGCCTCCTTCAATAAAACCAAGGTCATCGATTACAGCTCTAATATAGAGCCCGGAACCTCCTGCAAGAACCGGTATCTTTTTTCTTCTGAAAAACTCTTTTTCAATAATATTCCTGCATATCTTCCTGAATTCAACAACTGTAAAGTTTTTTTCCGGGGAAACAATGTCTACCATGTACTGTTTTATGCCCAGGGGTTTAACATCGTATTTATCAGTGCCTATGTCCATCCCTTTGTAAACCTGCATTGAATCCACAGAAATAAGATCTGTTGATAAAATACCTGCAAGCAATGCAGCTATCCTGCTTTTTCCCGTGCATGTAGGGCCACATATAAGTATAACAAGCTTACATTTCTTTGCTTTTTTTAAAAGAATTCTGATATCTAAAGATTGTCCTGTTACTCTACTGTAAATATCCATTGAATAATCATTGCCTGCTATCTGCATAAAATCATCTTCATATTTGGTAAAATCCATGTCTTTATGCCCGTCTGCCCTCCAGGTAAAAAGACCTTGCGCCGGTAATTTCTATAATGGCAAATTTTCCAATAAGTGAGCTTTCACCATTAAAGTTAACTATAAGATTGTTTTCCAGCCTTCCTTCAAGATGATTATCTCTTGCGCTATAACCTTCAACCAGAACTTTAAACTTTTTGCCTATCAGCCTGGAGTTCTCAGAAAGAGATATGCTATTCTGGATTTCCAGCAGCTGCCTGAACCATTGTTTTTTAACACTAACAGGAATATTATCAACTAAAGATTCAGCAGAAGTGCCTTTTCTCGGAGAAAAAATGAATGTAAAAGCACGGTTAAATCTCAGTGCTTTTACGACCTGCAGTGTTTCAATGAAATCATTTTCGCTTTCTCCCGGAAAACCCACTATTATATCAGTAGTAATGGCGCAATCAGGTATTTTTTCTTTAATCTTAAAGTATAGCTCAGTATAGCTTTTTCTTGTATATTTTCTGTTCATCAGTTCCAGCACCCTGTCAGAACCTGCCTGGAGCGGCAAATGTATATGGTTCATAATGTTATCCTTATTTTTAATAACTTCAATTATATCATCAGTAAAATCCTTAGGGTGTGATGTCATAAATCTTAATCTTTTTATTTTCTTTATCTCTGAGAGGTCAGATAATAATTTCGAGAAATTATATGAATAAGTGGCATGGTCATGTTTAAGATCCATACCATAGGAATTTACATTCTGGCCTAATAATATTATTTCAAGTACCCCGTCTTTGGAAAGGTTTTTTACTGCAGCAAGTACGCTGCCTGGCGCTGCCGACCTTTCCCTGCCCCTGACATGGGGGACTATACAATAAGAACAGAAATTATTGCAGCCGATCATAATAGGTAAAAATGCTTTAAATCTGTATTGTCTTTTAAAATCAAATAAAAAATCAAAAGAATCAGGGAACTCTCCAGTATCGCATATTTTATCGACTCCTTCGATTCTTTCCCTGATTAAAACAGGAAGTTTATCTATATTGCCGGTTCCAAATATAACATCAATGAAAGGATACTTTTTAAGAAGAAATTCTTTCTGGCTTTGCGCTGTACATCCGCCGACACATATAAGCAAATCAGGATTTTTGAGTTTCAATGACTTCAAATTTCCAAGATGCCCAAAAAGCCTGTTCTCAGCCTTTTCTCTTACTGAGCAGGTGTTTATCAGTATTATATCTGCTAAAGACGGAATATCTGTCTTTGCGTATCCAAGGTTTTCAAGTATATATGCTATCCTTTCGGAATCAAATTCATTCATCTGGCATCCGAATGTTTCTATAAAAAATTTTTTATCTTTACTTTCCATGCCTTTTCTTTTTATTTACCGGTTTGCCAGTAATAATTGTAATTAAGCAACAAAATAAATAAATTTTTAGAATAGGAGTTTATTAAAAATGAAGACTTTGGCAGCAGCAGGCCAATCGATTCTACGGGCATATTCGCAGATATCCAGACTTCATCTTATCTCAACATTTAGCACAATAGCAGTTTTTACCTCTCCATTTACATCGATATCTTTAAAGAAAGGTATGCAGACAAGTTCCTGTCCTGTAGGGGCAATATATCCCCTTGCAATAGCTATCCCTTTGATAGTCTGGTTTAAAGCTCCAGCTCCAATTGTTTGTACCTGTACTTTTCCTTCAGCCCTTATAATTCCTGCAATTGCCCCTGCAACAGAATTAGGTTTAGACATTGATGATACTTTTAAAAGCTTCATAGTTACAGTATTTCAATCTTTCTGCTTCAGGTTTATCATAAAATTTATTGTGTTATTAGCTTTTTTTAATTCTATGTTATTGTCCAAAGTTATGAAATATTTTTTCCCCAACCTTTTTATCTCTTCTTCAATGTAATTAATTATATACTGAATTTCATCATCTTTAAATCTATTTGCAAGTTTAACCTCATCATGTAATCTTAAATCTTTTGGTTTTTTTGTATTATCAGTAAAGGATAATGCAACTGTTTTGTCATCATCTGTGTTAAAAACTTCATCGGACTCAATATGTATTATATCTTTTAATGGTGCTATTTCTCCGTAACCAAGCCTCTGTAGGCTTCGTAATGAAATATTCATATTGTAATATTTTCTCAGTACTTCATCCAATAAATCGTAGTTTTCACAATAAAATGTAAAACCTGTTACAGGTATATCATCCCGGCTCAAAATTTTTTCTTCGAAATCACGAAAATTAGTAACTTTTCTTAATAGTTCTCTATGCTCTGTCCCTGTATTATTACTGCAATTTTTATCACCAAAATTGTTTTTATATTTATTATTCTTATAAATACCTATTAAAGTAGAAATGATGCTAGTAGGACTGCCATAGTAATATTTGACGCCTGGATTATGGACTGCAAATTCAAGGATTATTTTTAAAATATTATTTACGCCACCGGAGAGTTCGTAGCCTTCTGCAGACTTTAATAATTTTGGCGCAAGTGACTGGTCTTTCTTTTCAGGAATTTTATCAAGATTGACATCAACAAACACACATGTCCCTTTTTTGATGTCTGAAAATGTAATCCTGATATCTTCTACATTTAGCTTTACTGAAAAAAGAGCCATGCCTCTACCATGAAAACCGTAGGAATCTTTTACGCCGTCTTCAAGTTTTGAAGTGACTCTTGACTGGAAAATGAGGTTATGGAACTTTACCGGAATACCTGACCCGTCATCTATGCAATAGATAAGTCTTCTTTTTTCAGCGATTTTCTTTGTTGCTACAAATACATTACTGCTGCCTGCATCCCTGCTGTTTCGTAAAAGTTCGACGATTATATCTTCAACGCTATTAATGTCCTGGAGAGCTTGTCTTCTTTCAGCTTCAGATATTTTTAATTTTACAAACCCGTTGCCCAGGTCTTCTTCAACCCTGAATTCACCTGCGATATTTAAATCTGAAAAGAATTTATTATAATCAAAATTTTTTTGCATAGTTATCGGTTACTTTGCATAATCAATGGCTCTGCTTTCCCTTATGACGGTCACTTTTATCTGTCCCGGATACTCCATCTCACTTTCGATTTTTTTTGCAATGTCCCTTGCAACAATTGCAGCCATATCATCATTTATTTCTTCAGGTTTAACCATCACTCTTATTTCTCTGCCTGCTTGAATAGCAAATGCTTTCTCTATGCCTGTGAATTCTGTTGCGATTTTCTCCAGACTCTCAAGCCTTTTTATATAACTTTCAATAGTTTCCCTTCTTGCTCCTGGACGTGAACCAGAAATTGTATCAGCAGCCTGTACTATTACATCAAGAAAAGTCTGAACTTCGATTTCATTATGATGGGATTCTATTGAATGTATGATTTCTTCATCTTCGTGAAGCCTTCTTGCCAGTTCTGCACCTATGATAGCATGTGAACCTTCAATATCATGTGTTAGCGCTTTTCCTATATCGTGCAACAATCCTGCCCTCTTTGCTTTCTTGATATTAAGACCAAGCTCAGAAGCGATTATCCCTGCGATATATGCCACTTCTTTAGAATGCAGGAGAACATTCTGCCCATAACTTGTCCTGTATTTTAATCTTCCAAGCACTTTAACAATGCCGGGATTGACATCAGATATCCCTATATCAAAAACTGCCTGCTCACCCTCGACTTTTATTTCATTATTTATAAGCTTGCTTGCCTTATCAAACATCTCCTCTATCCTGGTGGGGTGTATCCTGCCATCCATTATAAGGTTTTCGAGCGTCACTCTCGCTATTTCTCTTCTGACAGGATCAAAAGAAGATAGTATGACAGCTTCAGGAGTATCATCGACTATTATATTTATTCCTGTAAGGTTTTCAAATACTCTTATGTTCCTGCCTTCACGACCTATAATCCTGCCCTTCATTTCATCATTAGGAAGATTGACTACAGATACGGTGGTCTCGCTTGTATGTTCTATGGCGCAACGCTGAATAGCCTGTGATATTATTTTCTTTGCAATCTTGTCTGATTCTTCCTTTGTTTTTAGTTCAATTTTCTTGATCTCTTTTGCCGCATCGATTTTTGCATCTTCTTCCATCTTTTTTACAAGTATAGCCCTTGCTTCTTCTCTTGTGAGTTCGGCTATTGCTTCCAGCCGCAAGACCTCTTTTTTAAGAGTTTCGTCCAGTTTTCCTTTCAGCTCATCTATTTCCTTCTCCCGCGCACCGGTTGTTTGTTCTTTTTTTTCAAGATAATAAGATTTTTTATCAAGGGACTCTTCCTTTGAAATCAACCTGTTTTCAATTTTTTGGATTTCATATCTCTGTCTTTTAATTTCTTCATCGCTTTTGATCTTCAAATTTGTAATCTCTTCTTTGCCTTCTACGACTGCTTCTTTTTTTAGAGAAGAAGCTTCTTTTTTTGCATCGTCAAGTATCCTTTTAGCAGTGCTTTCAGCAGAATTAAGTTTGTTGTCAACAAGGACTTTTCTATAAAAAAATCCAATGAAAAATCCTGCAATCACTATAACTGCCCCAATACCTACATATTTTAAAACAGTAAGCAATGTGTCCAATTTGTACCACCTCTCTAAATAAAAAAATCGAGCAAACATGCTCGATCTATAAAATATTTGTACTTATAAGTTTTTTTATTAACAATCAAAATCAATAAACGAGTATCGCTTTATGATCCTTTTTCCTTAAAAAACAATAATTTTTTTTAAATTTATTCATTAACTCTTTGAAATAACATTTAAATATTAACAACTGTTAGAAAAAATATTTAAAAAATTATTAATATTTAATCATTTATCCATGATAACATTTAAAAACTTTACTTAAAGTACAACATTACATATAAATCAAGCACATTGTTAATATGTAAATTAGAAACATTTTATATTCAGAGGGTTTTTTAGTCAATATGCTTTCAGGGACTTTTTTTTAGAAGATCTTTCAAGCTTGTAAATCGCTGTTCAACGATATTCTTATTTACTGCAATGCCTATTGCTTTTTTACTGCCGACAAGTACTGCAAGCTCCTTTGCTCTTGTTATTGCTGTATATAGAAGATTTCTCTGGAGCAGCATATAATGCGATGTAAGAATAGGTATTATAACGCATTTAAATTCGGACCCTTGGGATTTGTGGATTGAAATAGCATATGAAAGGCTTAGCTGGTCAAGGTCATAAAAGTCATATTCAACAAATCTTCCCTCATAATCTACAGTGATGATTTTCATCTCAAGATCTATATTGCAGATAAATCCGATATCACCATTATATACTTCTTTTTCATAGTTGTTCTTCAATTGTATCACCCGGTCTTGTAACTTAAAGTCTGCAATTCCGCGGGCAACGTAAAGGCTGTTTTTGTTCAACCGTTCCTGTATCTTTGAATTAAGATTATTTACACCGACAATCCCCCTATTTGTGGGGACTATAACCTGGATATCCTTTAATGGGTCATATTTAAAACTTGAAGGTATCCTATCGGTAAGAAGTTGTAATATAAGTTCGACCACTTCCTCCGGTTCTGTCCTGTCTATAAAGAAAAAATCATTGGAATCTGTTTTTGATATCGCAGGAAAAAGTCCGTCCCTTATCCTGTGTGCATTATAAACTATCCTGCTTTTGCCTTCCTGCCTGTAAATTCTTTCCAGCCTTATGACTGTAAAGGCGTTTGAATTAATGATATCTGAAAGGATATTTCCCGGACCAACTGCCGGAAGCTGGTCTACGTCACCAACAAGTATTAATGTAGTCGTATCCTTGATTGATTTCAATAAGGATTTCAACAACTTTATGTCAATCATAGAAGCTTCATCAACGATTACAAGGTCGGCGTCAAGAGGATCATTTTCATCCTTTAAAAACCTGTTGATCTTGGGCTGATACTTTAATAGTCTGTGTATGGTCTTGGCATCTTTACCTGTAGATTCAGAAAGCCTCTTTGCAGCCCTTCCTGTTGGAGCGCATACAAGGACTTTTTTTGAATTCTGTTCATAATAGCTTGTTATTATATTTAATATAGTGCTTTTACCGGTACCAGGGCTTCCAGTAATTATCATGACTTTTTCAGATATAGATTTTAATGCTGCCTGAAACTGGATTTCATCAAGCTCGATGCCATTATTTTTTGCAGTTTCAAGTATTTTGTCTTCAAGTATATCGATATTTCCTTTTTTTACAGGACTTGAAACTCCATCCGGATTTGTTTCTTCTTTATCTAATCCCGCAAAAGCTCTATTATCCCTTATTTTAATCAGTTTTGATGAGGCAAACACTTCATCGTCATATATTTGTTTAAGGTATATCCTGTTTATACCATTTTCATTAAAAATTATTTTACCTTCCTTTACCAGTTCATTAGCGGCTTCAATTATAAGAGGTTCTCCGGCTTCAAGCAATTCCATAGCCGTCCTGTAAAAATCTTCAACAGGATAATAACAATTGCCTGCATCGGTCAGTTCATTTAAAAGATAGACTATCCCAGATTTTATCCGGAAATTTGATTCTTTTTCTATTCCCATCTGGCCGGCAATACGGTCTGCCGTTTTAAAACCTACCCCTGTTATATCTTCAATAAGCCGGTAAGGATTAGTTTTTAAAATACTAATGGAATTATTGCCATAGGTATTATAAATCTTAATGGCATAATTATTACTTATGCCGCAGGACTGCATAAAAATCATTATCTGGCGGATGTCTTTTTGTTTTTTCCATTCATCTTTTATTAGCTCGATGCGCTTTCTTCCCAGCCCCTCTATCTCATTAAGCCGCCCAGGATCTTTATCCAGCACTTCCAGGGTATCAAGCCCGAAGATTTTTACTATCCGCCCGGCAATCACAGGTCCCACACCTTTTATAAGACCAGATCCAAGGTATTTTTCTATTCCTTCTTCAGTCGTGGGGACCATGACTTCAATACTATCTATCTCAAACTGGCGGCCATATTTTTTATTATGAACCCATTTTCCGGATGCAGTTATTCTTTCCCCAGGTTTGATATCCAGCGTATAGCCTACTACTGTTATTGTCTGGTTATTATCTTCAGAAAGAAGCCTCCCAATAAAATAATCATTATCAGGATTTTTATATACTATTTTTGAGAGGATCCCGCTTATTTTATCGGGTTGGCATTCAACCATTTAATCCAATCCTGCTTAAAAAAAGTTATTTTGAGGATAATCTTTTATAAATCTTATTGTATCATCTAATTCAAGGGCAAGCTTGGTACTATCTTTCCTTAATTCTAGTTCAAGCCTATTACTTTCAAGGTATCTTTTTCCTACAACAAGTTTTATAGGTATCCCTATTAAATCAGAGTCCTTGAACTTAACACCTGCCCTTGTACTTCTGTCATCATAAATGACTTCAATGCCTTCATTTAATAATTTTATGTAGATATCTTCAGCTGAGTTTCGTATTTGTTCGTCCTCAATATTAATAGCAATCAGGCTTACAATAAAGGGTGCTATGCTTACGGGCCACAATATGCCTTTTTCATCATGCAGCTGTTCAATTGCTGCAGAAAGTATCCTGCTTACCCCTATCCCATAACAACCCATTATAATAGGGTGCAATTTCCCTTCATTATCAAGAAACATTGCATTCATCTTTTCACTGTATTTTGTGCCAAGCTTAAAAATATGCCCGACTTCTATACCTTTTTCAAATTTTATAGGATTATTACAGGCTGCACAGAGATCTCCATCTATTGGAAAAGAAAAATCACCCCAAATATCAGCTGTAAAATCTCTTCCATAATTGACATTCTTCAAATGGTAATCCTTTTTATTGGCACCTGCTACCAGGTTATCCCTGTTTTTTAATGAACTATCAGCATATATCCTTATCTTTTTGTCAATGTTGACTGGCCCTAAAAAACCAATTATAAGATTACGGTCACCGGTTTCACCCTCAACAAGTTCAAGTTTTATGCCCGCAGCCTTTACTACTTTAGGCATATTTAATTCCCTGTTTCCGGCTAAAAGGACAGCATGGAGCCTGCCAGTACTGTCTTTAAGCAGCATTGTCTTTATTATTCTATCTGCAGGTATTTTCATGAAATCCACAAGTGATTTAATATTTGTTAATGATGGTGTATGGACTTCAAGCAGTTCTAGTATGTTTTCATTTTCAGCAAGGGATTGCTGCAATGGAACAAATGCTGCCATCTCATAATTTGCTGCATATCCGCATTCCGGACAGTATACAAGCTCATCCTCACCATTTTCTGCAAAAATAATAAACTCGTGTGAATACTTTCCACCTATAAGGCCCGTATCTGCTTCAACAGGATAGTATTTAAGATGAAGCCTTTCCAATATCCTGCAATAGCATTCATACATTTTATTATATATGACATCCAGCTCTCCCTCGTTTGAAGAAAAACTATAGGCATCTTTCATTATAAATTCCCGTGCCCTCAGGATACCGTACCTTGGTCTTATCTCATCCCTGAACTTGACCTGTATCTGGTAAAGATTTACAGGAAGATCCTTATAAGATTTTATATCCATATAGGCAAGATGGGTTATCAGTTCTTCATGCGTAGGGCCAAGACAGAATTCCCTGTCATTTCTGTCCCTGAGCCTGAAAAGTTCGGGACCATATTGATGCCATCTGCCAGATTCAATCCATAAGTCGGCGGGCTGCATAGCCGGCATCAGCATTTCGATACCACCAGCCCTGTTCATCTCTTCACGGACAATATTCTCTATTTTTTTAAGCGTCCTGAAGCCAAGAGGCAGAAATGCGTATATTCCTGCTGCTACTTTCCTTATAAGACCTGCTCTATGCGATAGTGAATAACTGGCTATCTCTGCATTGCTTGGTTCTTCTTTAAGTGTATTTAAGAAATATTCTGAGAATCTTACCAATTTTACCCCGCTTGACTTAGTTGAATATAAACAATAATAACAGATTAAAAAATATAATTGTTTAATTCTTTTTTAAATTCTTCAATTGCTTTACTGGAGGCTACCCTTTTAATTATTTTACCTTTTCTAAATATTGCAGCTTTTTCCTTACCAAAAGCTATTCCTAAGTCAGCTTCCTTTGCTTCTCCAGGTCCATTCACAACACATCCCATTATTGCTACTTTGATGTTTTTTGATATGACGTTTGTAATTCCCTCAACTTCTTCAACCACTGATTTAAGGTTTATTTTAGTCCTGCTGCAAGTAGGACAGGAGATTATATCTACACCATATTCTCTCAGGCCGAGGCATGAAAGGATAGTATATGCAGCCCTGACTTCAGATGAAGATATGTCGGTTAGCGATACTCTTATTGTGTCTCCAATACCCATCGATAAAAGTATTCCTATCCCTGTTGCTGATTTTATCGCCCCTGAAAATAAAGGCCCGGCTTCGGTGACTCCAAGGTGCAGAGGATAATCGACTTTTTCTGATAAAGCCTGGTAAGCAGATATAGTATCCATCACTGAAGAAGCTTTTGCCGATATCTTGAAATTAAAAAAACCAGTTTTTTCAAATAAACTAATGGTATCCAGGGTGCTGTTTATCATTGCTTCGAGATGATTGCCATTGGAATTTTTTAAAAATCTTTTATCAATTGAACCGGAATTTACTCCTATCCTTATAGCAGCCTTTCTTTTCTTTGCCTCAACCACAATTTTTTCAATCTTTTCAGCTCCTCCTATATTTCCCGGGTTTATCCTTATACAATCAACCCCTGCCTTAAGCGCTTCAATTGCAAGACTGTAGTCGAACTGGATATCGGCTACCACAGGAACAATGAACAGGCACTCTTTTAAAAGCTTTTTTAAATATGCAATGGAATCTTTCTGGACAATCGCTATCCTGATTATTTCACAACCGCAATACTGGAGTTGGCTGATTTCCTCCCTGACAGCCTCCAAATTATTAAGCCTGTTTTTAATCATAGACTGGACAATTACAGGGTTTGTCCCCCCTATTTTTAAGTTCCCTAAATTTATTTCCCTTGTTTTTTTTCTTACAATTAACATTTATTGTCTTACAGTAGAATTATTGGGATATATAAGGTTTTTTTACCAGGCTTTAAAATAACTATTTAGATACTTTTACATATTCTGTATATTGAAAGGGTTTATAATATCAAATATCAATCCTATAATCAGCAGCGATGCTATAAATGCAATGCCCAATGCATTATATACACCCATTGCTTTTTTGGGGAAAGGTTTTCTCCTGATGGATTCATACGTTATTATTACCAGATGGCCTCCATCAAGTGGAAGAATCGGTAGAAAATTCCCGAATGCAAGCAAAAGCGAAACCAGCGCAACAAATAAAATAAAATTCTGCGGCCCCATAGCTGCGGACTGCTGAAAAATACTGACAACACCTATTGGTGACACAGGCCTGGCTTCAGAAAAAGGTATCTGCCCCGTGAATAGCTGTCCGAATAACTTGAAATATGCTGATGTAATATCCCATGTCATTGATAAACTCTCTTTTAGGACCTGGAAAAATCCAAGTTGAGTTTTTTCAAGTTTTGGACCGACTCCCAGATACCCTGAACCTTCTACATTGTCAAGGGTTGTCTCCAAATCGATTTCACTACCATCTCTTAATAT
The DNA here is from genome assembly GCA_964354265.1 of uncultured Actinomycetota bacterium. Classification (GTDB taxonomy): domain Bacteria; phylum Actinomycetota; class Humimicrobiia; order Humimicrobiales; family Humimicrobiaceae; genus Fen731. The sequence continues at coordinate 11,944 of CAYGYY010000010.1, read as the reverse complement.
AGTATAAGTTACGACTTCATCAGCATATTGTTTAGTGAGAGAAGACATATCTTCCCAGGAATTTATGGGAACATCATTTAAAGCTATTATTTTATCTCCTGGCTGAAAACCGGATGCTTCAGCAGGAGAAGCAGGCTGTATATAGTCAATTGTATTGGTAGGGGTAAAAACACCCATTGAAAGGTATACCATTATCATCAAAACAGCAAAGACTATATTGAATATACCACCGCCGCTTATGACAAGGAATTTTTTAAAGTACGGTTTACTATAAAAAACATTCTCACTGAAACCCTCTGGAATCTTTTCCTCACGGTCCATTCCAAGTATCTTGTTATAACCCCCAAGCGGTATTGCGCTAAGTCCATAAAGAGTGCCGCTTTTCTTTGATTTGAACTTTAGTATTTTTGGGCCAAAACCTACAAAGAATTCCACTACATGTATCTTTCCAAGTTTTGCAAAAATAAAATGCCCGAATTCATGCACCAGTATGATTGCTGAGAATCCTAGAATTGCGATTAAATATTGTAAAAAAACCATAATCTTAATTTAGGTACACAGGAAATTTTAAAGCCTTCCAAATCTTCTTTCCCGGTATTGATAATCATTTATCGCCCGAAAAAAGCATTTCCTGTTAAAATCAGGCCACAATGCTTTTGAAAAATATAATTCAGTATATGCTATCTGCCATAACAAAAAGTTGCTTAACCTGTGTTCCCCGCTTGTCCTTATGAGCAGGTCAGGGTCCGGAATACCAGCAGTGAATAAGTAACCTGAGAAATCATTAAATCCTACCTTATCGATATCCAGTTTTCCATCATGGATATCTTTGCACATTTTTTTTGCTGACTGGAAGATCTCATCCCGGGAACCATAGCTAAATGCTATATTTAAAACTAGTGCAGAGTTCCCCCTAGTTTTTTCTTCAGCATTTTCAAATACTCTGAGCATTTCCGGGGGCATTATATTTCTGTTTCCGATAAGGTTGAGCTTTACTTCGTTTTTTATTAAACCCGGTATTTCCCTGTCAAGGACTTCAACAAATAATTTCATCAGCTCATTAACTTCCTGTTCAGGCCTCTGCCAGTTTTCACTGGAAAAAGAAAAAGCTGTAAGATATTTTATACCAAGGTCCTTGCAGGTTATAACTGTGTCCTTTAGAACTTCCGCACCTTTATTATGACCAAAAATCCTTGGAAGATGTCTTTTTTTTGCCCATCTTCCATTCCCATCCATAATAATGGCTACATGCTGCGGGATTTTTCTTTTTTTTAAACTCTCAGTGGAGAGCGGAATGAAAAAAGAAAAAATAGAAGCAAGATTTTTCAAAATAATCCCTACACTTCCATTATTTCCTTTTCCTTCATAACTAATGCTTCGTTTATCTTTTCAATGTATCTATCAGTTAAGTCCTGGGTTTTTTTATGATACTCTTCAAGATCGTCCTCGGTTATTTCCTTGTTATTCAACAATTTTTTCAATTCATCATTTATATCTCTTCTTATATTCCTGACTGATACCCTGCCATCTTCTGCGATTTTCTTTACAAGTTTTACAAGATCGTGTCTTCTTTCTTCGTTTAATGCAGGTATGATGAGCCTTATTACCTTGCCATCATTATTCGGGTTGATTGAAAGATCTGAAGCAAGTATCTGCTTTTCTATCTCTTTTATGAATTTAGGCTCATATGGTGAAATCACTATTGTCCTTGCTTCAGGTATGCTGATATTCGCTATGTGCTTTAGCTGGGTCTTTGAGCCATAATAATCAATAAAGATCCTGTCAAGAAGAGTCGCTGAAGCCCTGCCTGTCCTTATAGTATTGAATTCATGCTGGGTATTCTCTATCGATTGTTTCATATTTTTTTCACAATCTGAAATAAGTATATCTTTGATTTTAATCACCCTTTCTTAACTAATGTGCCGATTTTTTTCCCAAAAACCACATCTCTGATATTTCCAGGTCTGGTAATATCAAAAACCACTATTGGCAAATTATTTTCCATACACAGTGAAGTAGCAGTCGAATCAAGTATCTTCAAATCCTTGTCAAGGACTTCCATAAATGTCAGCTCCTCATATTTTCTCGCATCTGCATGTTTTTTTGGATCTTTATCGTATACTCCATCGACTTTTGTAGCTTTAAAAAGTATTTCAGCATTTATCTCAAGCGCCCGTAAAGCTGCTGCAGTATCTGTTGAAAAATAAGGATTTCCCGTACCACCTGCAAAAATAACTACTCTTTTTTTCTCCAGATGCCTGAGCGCTCTTCTTCTTATAAAAGGTTCAGCTATTTCCTGCATTGTGATTGAAGACTGGACTCTTGTCGTTACATTCTTTTTTTCAAGCGAATCCTGCAGGCCCATTGCATTCATAACTGTTGCAAGCATTCCAACATAGTCTGCAGTTGTCCTGTCCATACCACCCGCGCTTGCAGAAACTCCCCGCCAGAAATTCCCGCCGCCAACCACAACTGCAATCTCAATCCCCAATTTCACGACACCTTTTATCTGCTCTGATATATTTTCCATAATATCAGGATCTATTCCATAATCAGATTTGCCTACCAGGGCTTCTCCGCTTATCTTAAGCAATATTCTTTTGTACTTTGGAACTTCCATCCTATTCCTCAGAGCTTGTCTCCCCAAGCACCCAACGGACAAACCTTTTAACAACAATATTTTCACCAATTTTTGCAATATTATCTTTTATAAGATCACCTACAGTAATATCATTGTCCTTTACATAAAGCTGGTCAAGCAGGCAGGTTTCCTGGAAATATTTCGCAAGTTTCCCCTCTGCAATCTTATCGACAACATTTGCGGGTTTGCCTTCATTTATTGCCTGCTTCCTGTAAATATCTTTTTCTTTTTCAATGGTTTCCGCAGGGATCTCATCCCTTGACACATATAAAGGCGCTGCAGCTGCAATATGAAGTGAAATATTGTGTGAGAGACTCTTAAATACTTCATTTCTGGCAACAAAATCTGTCTCGCAGTTTATTTCAAGCAGTATGCCTATTTTTGAACCAAGATGGATATAGCTATCTAAAATACCCTGGTTTGCAGGCCTTGCTGCTTTTTTTGCTGCCTTATCAAGTCCTTTTTCCCTGAGGTACTCACCGGCCTTATTAAAATCTCCATCACATTCTACAAGCGCCTTTTTGCAATCCATCATACCTACACCACTTTTTTCACGCAGTTTTTTAACTAATTCAGCATTAATTTCCATAAAAATATTCCTCCATTAAAGAAAAATCTAAGTAAAATAATTTAAATCTTTTTCCATAGCTGGTCTTCTTCACTGTCAATATCATCTATATTTTCATCTTCTGTCGCATCCTGTGTTTCAACGTTACCGGAATCATCAACTATTTCTTCTTTAGTTTCAATCCTGCCACTTTCTTCCATGCCTTTTTTAACTGCTTCAGCAATTATACCAGTAATCAGGCTGCATGACCTTATGGCATCATCATTACCTGGTATTATATAATCAACTTTGTCCGGGTCGCAGTTTGTGTCTACTATTGCCACTATTGGAATACCAAGTTTTTTAGCTTCTTCAACTGCGATCGTCTCTTTATGCGGATCTATGACAAACAGAAGGTCAGGCAATTTGGACATACCTCTGATACCGCCTATGTTATATATAAGCTTTTCATATTCCTTCTTAATCTGAAGTACTTCTTTTTTGGGGAGCATCTCAAAAGTACCCGATTTCTCCATCTCCTCTATCTCGGATATTCTTTTTGCCCTGGCAGATATTGTCCTGAAGTTAGTAAGCGTACCGCCAAGCCACCTGTTTTTAACATATGGCATGTTACATTCATTTGCACAGTTTTCAATAATATCCTGTATCTGCTTTTTTGTTCCTACAAAAAGAACTGAACCACCTTTAGATGCTACGCTTCGAACGTGTTCATAGGCTTCGATAAGAAGTTGCATTGTTTGCTGAAGATCGATTATATAAATGCCGTTTTTTTCAGCAAATATATATCTCTTCATTTTGGGGTTCCAGCGTCTCGTCTGATGGCCGAAATGTACTCCTACTTCAAGGAGCTGTTTCATGGTTACAATATTATCCATGTGTTTCCTCCAATTTATTATGGTTTTGCCTCCATCACTTTAACTTATAAGAAGTCACCATAGTACTCCAAGTGATGTGTGAATTTTCAACGATAAAGTTTAACACAATCTATTTTTTTGAGCAAATAATTAAAATACATCCTGCCAAAAAACTGCAACACTGCTTTAGGGTATACTATGCCGGGTTTTACCAGGATGAATTGATAGTTTTTTACTTTCCTGCTCTGGGATGAAACTTATTATAATCTTCCTTGATTTTTTTTATATTAAGATGTGTATATATCTGGGTAGTGGAAATATTTTCATGTCCAAGCAATTCCTGGATTTCCCTGATTCCCGCGCCCTCCTGAAGGAGGTGTGTTGCAAAACTATGCCTGATGCCATGGGGACTTATTTTCTTACTGATATTTGCATTGACAATGCTTGACCTGACAATATTTCTTATGCTTCTGGCTGAGAGTCTTTTGCCAAAACGGTTCAGAAACAAAGGTTCATTCTTTAAGCTGGTATCTATGCCTGATTCTGACACAGCATGCTGATATGAGGGTTTTTTTCCGGAAAATAAAAGGCGGGTTCTAATCTGTAGATAATTATTCAGCCATATTCTTGCATTTTTATTCAAATATGCTGTCCTGGTTTTCCTGCCTTTTCCGAATAACTTCGTTTCACTGTTTTTCATATCTATATTATAAATGTCTATACCTTCCACCTCGCTAACCCTGGCGCCGGTAGAATATATAAATTCTATCAATGCCCTGTTCCTTACACCAAGGATCCCGCTTGAATCTATGCTGTCAAGAAGCATTCTTATTTCTGTCTGGGAAAGGAAAGAATACAGTCTCTGGTGCTTCTTTGGGGGTACAAGGTACTGGCTCAACTGATTTTTTAGGTAACCCTTTATTTCACAGTATTTAAGGAAATTATTAAGTGAAGAGTATTTGCGTATAGTCGTCCTGTTTGAATATTTGTATCTGTCCAGGAACCTTAAAAAATCCCTGAAAAGTTCAAGATTTATATTATCAAGCTCATATATTTTTATATTGTCAAGATAGTCCTTAAATTGACCTATATCTTTCCTGTATGAATTAATGGAATTTTGGGAAAGGTTCTTTTCATACCGAAGATGTTTTAAATATATATCCAGGCCTTCATTAATATTCATTTCAGTGAATGTATTTTAAAAGAGTCTATAGGTAATCGCTTTCAATATCTTTCATCTTTTTTTTAATAGATGACCTTATTTCTAAAAATCCGTCAAGCTTTTCAACCTGCGATAGGAAGTATTCATCACCCGGGCTGTCTGGCGCTGAGACTATATCCTCCAGAAAGAGCTTAAATCCGGATAACAGTCTGATGATTTCGTCCCTTGTTTTATCAGTCCTGTAATCAGTCTTAAAGTTATCTTTAGAAATATCTTCCAGCATCATGTTGAGTTTATGTACACTACCAGACAGTATCAAGCCGGTTTTTCTGCCACCAGGTTTTTTTCTTTTACGTAAGTTGGCCAGAATGTTTCTAAGATCTATTGCCAAAAAACAATCATATTTATACAAAGCCAGTCCGAGAGGACTCTTAGGTTTTTCTGTTTTTTTTCTTCCGAAAATCACTAATAAGCCTTTCCAATTTAAATTAATCAGCCAAATATTAAGCTATAAAATTTTTGGCACAAATAAATCTATATATCCGCAACTATGCTAATTATATATGTTTATCCGCTATACTTTAAGGGATGTATGCATTTTTTTCTGAATTTTATCATAATCTGATTAATTGGTTTAAATTATTTTCAATAACAAGATTTAGTAATATAAGTTCCGAGATTATCTGGAGCACCATATTTATATTATAGCCGGATTTGGACATTAGTTCTTCGATTTCGACGGGTTTTTTACCTATCAAATCATAAATTATTCTTTGTCTGTTATTTAATCTTTTTATTTTTATATTATCATGTCTTCCTTCAAAACCTGTGACATTTAAGCTAATATTATTTTTAATAGGATAACCGCTATCCAGTTTTGATTCATACAAAATGTTCAGCTCTTCTAAAATATCATCTATATGCTCTGCTAGCTTAGCGCCGCTTTTAATAAGTTTATGGCACCCCCTGCTGCTAATGTTGAATATGTCACCGGGCACAGCAAAAACCTCCCTATTTTGTTGCAGAGCAAAATTGGCAGTTATAAGCGCGCCACTTCTTTCTGCCGCTTCAATAATAATGACTCCAGAGCTCATTCCGCTAATTATCCTGTTTCTTGCAGGAAAATTGCTTTTTAAAGGCGGTACACCTGGTAAAAACTCTGTGATGATTGACCCGTCTTCAATAATCTCCAAAAAAAGCTTTTTATTCTCTGGGGGATATATTATATCAATGCCACAACCCAGTACCCCAATTGTCCCGCCTTTTTCATGGACCGATGCTTTATGCGACCAGTAATCTATGCCGGATGCCAACCCGCTAACTACTGTAATCCCTATTTTTGAAAGTTCATGAGAAAAATAAATAGCAACATCCCTGCCATATACTGAACATTTCCTGGTACCGACTATGGCTATATAAAAATCCTTATCCATTGCCCTTCCACCTTTTAAGAAAAGCAATGGTGGGGGGAAATATATTTCCTTAAGCATCAAAGGATAGTTTTTTTCAGAGATATTTATTATTTCAAATTCTTTTTCTTTTATCCCTTTTATAATTCTTTCATATCTTGTCTTTTTCAGTATGGTTTCTCTGCCGGTCTTAACAGTAGTTTTTGAATTGCTCATAAAAAAACTTATCGTTTTTTTTATATCATTGAAATTTTTTATGTAAGCATTAATAAAATCAGAAGGTTTTATATCCATATCATTTATAATTTGCAGTATTTTTGCGCTATCTTCATTCATATTCAAAATTTATTCGGTAATTTAATGCTTCCATAAAATGACAAGTTTCAATCTTTGCTTTATTTTCCATATCAGCAATCGTCCTTGAGACTTTAATAAGGCTACCCACTGCTCTTGCAGATAATCCAAACTTTTTTACTACTTTCGGTATCCAGTCATTCAAATCAATATTTTCTGATATCCACTCATTTATAAATGCAAAACCCGCTTCAGAATTATAATATTTATTTTTATCTGCTAAGGAATACCTGTCATGCTGGAGGGAATGACATGCAGAAATTTTTTCTCTAATTAATGATGACGATTGACCCGTATCTTTATCAATAAAATCATTATACTTTAATCTCCGGACATTGATGCGCATATCTATCCTGTCAAGGATAGGTCCTGATATTTTTTCCCAGTATTTCTTTGTTTCCCTTTCAGTGCATCGGCATTCTCTTTTATTATCCCCCATGTACCCGCAGGTACAGGGATTTGTTGCTAACACAAGCATAAAACTGCATGGGAATCTGTAAAAATAATTATTTCTTGATATGATGATTTCTTTATTTTCAACAGGTTGCCTCAAATCCTCAATATGATTTTTAGGAAACTGCGAAAATTCATCAAGAAACAGGACTCCTCTGTGAGCAAGGCTTATTTCCCCGGGCTTAGGAATATTTCCACCGCCAATAAGTCCTATTCTGGTTATGGTATGGTGAGGATTCCTGAAAGGCCTTGTTTTTATAAGGTCTTCTCTTATACCCCTTAATGTGCTGTATATTTTTGTCACTTCAATGCTTTCCCGGATAGTGAGTTCGGGCATTATTGATATTATTCTGTGTGCAAGCATTGTCTTCCCTGCTCCCGGGGGCCCGACAAGCATTATGTTATGCATACCCGCTGCAGCTATTTCCAGCGCTCTTTTTGCTTTTACCTGGCCTTTTATGTCCCTGAAATCCAGGCTGCCCTCATTATTACCCGGACTTACAGTAACTCCAGAAGCTTTTATGGGCAGTATTTCTTTTGATTTTTGAAGTATCTTATTCTTATCATTTATTATTGAAACGACTTCCTCTAAGCTTTTGCATCCTATAATATTGATATTTCCTGCCACAACAGCCTGCCCTGCATTGGCATCAGGAAGAAAAAAATATTGTTTCTCTGCGTTTACTGTAAATTCTGCCATGGAAATAATGCCCTTAACAGGATTTATAATTCCATCAAGAGAGAGCTCACCGATGAAACAGCACTTATTTAAAAATGATTCATCCGGAGGATTTACCTGGCAGCTTACAACCAGCAGTGCAAACGCAATTGGAAAATCATAGTAAGAGCCTTCTTTTCTTATATCTGCAGGAGAGAGATTTACTATTATCCTCTTCATAGGAAACTTGAAACCGCTATTTACAATAGCAGCTCTTACCCTCATCCTTGCTTCATTAACTGCCTTATCCGGAAGCCCCACTATTGTAAACGATGGCAGCCCATTGGATATATGAGTTTCGACTGAGACTTTTATCGCGTCTATGCCTATAAGTGCAATGCTGTCCAGTTTGAAAAACATTATTTGATTATATACATAATTATGTAAATAGTCAATTATTAAAATATCAAACCAATATTCAAAAAGAAATAATTATCTCTAAAAACCTGGTTTAAAATAGTTTTCATTGCAATTTATAAGATTAATTTAGAACTGGATTCTATTATGGTATAATGCCTTAATATAATAATTATTATTTATTACTTTTTGTAAAAGACTATTTATTCAGAAATTATTTTCTGTTTTTTTATAATTTGAATCGCTGAGGATGATACAAAGCTATTGGAAAATGCAGATGACAAAAAGATTTTGAATCTTACAATAGATAATGTCCTGGAGCTCTGGTCTAAAACCTATAATACAAATGGAAAACCTGACTGGTCCCATATTTTACCATATTATCACCCAGAAATTGTATTCCAGGATTCTATTCAAAGACTTGAAGGTATTGATAATTTTGAAGCTATGTGCACCCGGCTTACCAATCGATGCAATCAGCTCCAGATGGAAATAATCTCAATTGTACAGGATTCTAATATTATTATAATGGACTGGAAAATGACAATGTCATTTCGCAAGTTTCCAAATACACCTGTCTTTGGATGCACAAAACTGACTATTCATAATGATGGTAGAATTATAGAGCAAAGAGATTATTACGATTTATGGGGTGATATTTTTAATGGTATCCCGGGTTTTGGGAAATTATATAGAAAATTTATGCATAAATTTTTTGGTTAATCAGGATAAATCTATGAATTTCAAACTGCCTGATGAATTGATTTTTCTTAGAAATAGTAAAGCGACACAAAAGAAGAGCTTTACTTCTATGACAGGAAAAGTTTGTGTTATAACCGGGGCAACTTCAGGCGTAGGTTTTGAGGCTGCAAAACGGCTTGCTAAGGGCGGAGCTCATATAGTTATGGTATGCCGTAACCTTGAAAAGGCTGAATATATTAGCAAAAAAATTAAAGCTGAATTTAAAGTTCCAGTTGATATTGTAATTGCTGATTTTGCCCATCTTGGCGAAGTGCGAAAAGCGGCAGCTGCTATATTAAATAATTATACCAGAATTGATGTGCTGGTTAACAATGCCGGACTTCATTCAACTGTGCCCATTTATACCCGGGAAGGTTTTGAATTGGTGTTTTGCGTCAATCATCTCTCCTCTTTTTTGCTTACCCAACTGCTTATTGATCGCTTAAAAGAAAGTGCACCAGCCCGTATTATCCAGGTGAATTCTGAAGGACACCGTTTTGGCGGTCTGGACATAGAGGATATTAACTGGAAAGAACGCCGTTACAATGGTTATAGAAGCTATGGTGCTTCTAAGACAGCGCAGCTTCTTACAGTTTGGGAGTTTGCAGACCGTTTAAAAGGTTCAGATGTTACCATTAATGCAATGCATCCTGGAGATGTAAAAACAAATATAGGAAATAACAATGGCTGGCTTTATAAATTGTTTTACCATCTTTTAATACGGCCGTTCTTAAAAGACCCCATCATATCAGGTGAAGCTATTTACTACCTGGCATCTGATCCTGAAATACATGATGTAAGTGGCCGTTTTTTTAACCTGACAATTGATGAAAAGCCTGCTGCACATGCCCTTGACCGGAACATTGGGAAACATATTTGGGATATTAGCATGCAAATGACAGGGCTACATAAGAGTTAATAGATTTAAAATTAAATTATCTCTTTAACTGTTTTTTTACTTTGTCTGCAGCTAATTTCCCTGTTAAAACAGATATTGGAAAACCGGAGGGACTAAACGCCCATTGCCCTGCCTGGAAAATATCAGTAACTGGCGTAAGTATTGAAGCAGCAACTTTAGGAAGTCTATTTACAACGGGAATAAAGTCATTGGTAAAGGCCCATCCTGTGATAGCGCCTTCAGAATTCCCTGTTAACCTTTTCAAAGTTAAAGGAGTGGAAGCAAACTGTTCTATAATTTTACTCTTGATCCCAGGGAAAATAGTAGCTTCCAGGATATTTATGATACATTCCTGGCTTATCTTTTTGAATTCATCATAAAAACCCATTTTTGAAATATGTTCAACAAGGGAATACTCCATTAAGGTGCTGATGATCAGGCCTGTCTTGCCTTCCGGGGCTAAATCAGGATCCCGGATCACCGGGCAGGATATTTCGTAGGTTGTAAGCTCATAATACTGCTTGACCCATTCTATAATACTTTCTTTATCTATAATATAACTATTTTGTTCATTACCTTGAGATTTATTTTTCAAGTCATCCAGGTTTAGTTTTAAAAGACCCTTTTTTAAGGGAGTATAAAAGAAATGTCCAGAAAAAATATTTTCAAAATATTTTTTATCCATATCAAGAGCCAGAAATAAAGTTAAAACTGAATCCCCTCCCGTTTTGCCAGCTAAATTTTTTTTACGGGTTAATATCTTCTGTTTGACTCTCTCATCTTTTAGAGAATTCACATCCAGAACATCATAAAGATTTTTTAAATCTGCTGCCCAGATTAATTTCTTAAAGTTAAATAAATTACCTTTTAAATCTTTGACCTGTTTAGTTTGCAGGTCTATGCTGCATATCTCTGTCTCTTTTTTAATATCACCCTGATTATCCAGTATAAATTTTTCCATTTTTTCAACTATTACTCCTGTGCCACCTTTTGGATAATTGTAATCAAGGTAAAGACTGAAATAACTTAAAGCAAAAAAAGCCGGAGTTTTTTTAAAAAAATGCTGCGCTATCATGTCAATAAGCGTATTGTTTTTGGTGTAGTTCTGTAAGTATTCATAAATTGGCATATTAAGCTTAACAATTTTTTTAATGGTCATGTTATATTTAAATAACCAGGGTAGAATTGTCTTAAAAAGGTATTCTTTATCATTTTTAAGGTCTAAAAAAAGAGGATTATCAATACCATATAGTATATCCATATATTGCATGACTCGTTTAATATCGCTTATTATTTTTTCGATATCACCAATATTATCTGGAAATTGATTATTCAATAAATTCTGATAATCAATTAAACTGTCTTCTGAAACAAGTTTTATTACCTCATTTTCTATGCCAATAGAAATATTGTTTTTAATAAAATCTATTTCTAAACCCAATTGTCTTAACATCGGAAATAATATTCCGGAATTTTCAAATGCCCTTATTCCTCCATCAAATGTAAATCCATGAAAATCAAAAGAATTAACAAGGCCGCCTGCTTTTTTTTCTTTCTCGCACAATAATACTTTGTAACCATCCTTGCTTAAGTATGCTGCGGATGTTAATCCTGCTATTCCGCCTCCAACTATTAAAACATCATAGTTCATATATTATCACCTTAATTAATTATCTTTTGGTTAAAAAAAATAATACTATTCAGCAATTTTATTTCCAGGCAATACTAAAAGTCTTTTAAATCTTTTTATTAATTTATCATCTTATAAAATATTACAAAGATATTCAAT
>CAYGYY010000009.1:0-41575 GCA_964354265.1 uncultured Actinomycetota bacterium | reverse complement strand
ACTGGAAGAATGCAGGCGCTAAAAGCCTTGAGACAAGGGTAAACGAGAAGGTAAAGGATATACTCTCAAGCTATAAGCCTGAGCCCATACCTGATTCAAAGCTTGCTGCAATAGATGAGTATACTGGAAGGCTTTAAATATTGAAGCTATTTTATGCAAATAAAACAGTTTTGCTTTCATAAGTTTTGCTTATATCAGAATTATAAATAACAATTATAAGTCACAAGGAGCAATGATAATGATAAAGATTCCATTATCAAAACCCGGCCCTGATTTTGAAGAATTATCTGCAGTCCTTTCCGGGAAAAAGAAACCATCAAAAGTACACTTTGTAGAGATGCTCATAGATGAAGAAATTAAAAAATCACTAATAGAAAACTACTTTGGCGAGACAAATTACTCTCCTACAGTGACTTTTGGAGGCAGCGCTGAAGGTGTAACTGAAGAAACTGATTTTGCTGCAAATAAAGAAGCCTCAGAAAGATATTACAAACAATTGATAGATTTTTATTACCGGATGGGATATAGCGTTATTGCAGATTATGAGTTCCTTGTAAATTTCCAGGCTTTCAACACTGTGGGAAGGATAGGAAAAGATCCTGATACGTCAATCCTCAAACGTCAACAGCGCCACTGGGCGCAGGAAGGCAAAGGCCTTATACAAAGCTGGGAGGATTTTGAGAAATTCCCATGGAAAAAAGTTGATGAGCTTGTCGAAATATATGGTGAGCACCTGGAATTCCTTTCGGAAAACCTTCCGGATGGAATGAAAATAGCAGTAGTCGGTTCAGTGCTGGAACAGGTGATGGAATGGCTGCTGGGTTATGAGGGTGTTCTGTATAATGTTTATGATGATCCCGATTTTATAAGCGCTGTTTTTGAAAAAGTCGGCAAAATAGTCTATAACCTTTATGTTATATCTGCTCCACTTGAGGGTGTCGGGGTTATATGGCATGGGGACGACCTTGGGTTCAAGACCGGGACAATGCTATCTCCCTTACAACTGAGAAAGTGGGTTTTTCCATGGTTTAAGAAATATGCAGAACTCTCACACAGTTATAACAAACCTATATGGTTTCATGCATGCGGCAATAAAAAGGAAGTCATGAACGATTTTATTTATGATATTAAATTTGATGCAATACATTCTTTTGAGGACACATGTTGTCCCATAATAAATTATAGTAAAAGGTACGGCAAAGAAATAGGTTTAATCGGTGGAGTGGATATCGATAAAATGACAAGGCTTGATGAAAGCCAGTTAAGGAATTATATAAGGGAGATCCTTGATAATTGTATGGCTGCCGGAAGGTTTGCGCTTGGGTCCGGGAATTCTGTAACTAATTTTACACCGGTTGAAAATTATCTTATTATGCTTGATGAGGGAATAAAATATATATAAGAGGAGGTATCTTATGAAAATTACAGACATAACGGGACCTATGTATAATGGCATGTGGTATTTTGGCGAACCATGGAAAAGATTCAATTTTGTCACAAGGTATCATGAATTACCAGCTGTGGGCATCACTGCAATGATTGAAGATTTTGATGGTTTTAACGGTCATTGCGGTATGCATATTGAAACTCCTGCCACCGGCATAGGTTATGATAAATCATTTCCTTTAAGCGATGTTCCGATAGAAAAACTGGTCATGCAAGACGCCTTTGTTTACCAGATCACTTTGGAGAACCTGCCCATAGCAGATGGAAAACCTTACATTTCCTTAGATGACCTTAAAAATGCTGAAAAGGAAGAAGTGCCTCAAGGGTCAATAATAATTGTCAGCACAGGTTATGGAAAAAACTGGTTTTCCCCTGATTATCTTTCCAAATCATGGTTTTTTAAAAGAGAAGCCATGTACTATCTTATAGATAAAAAACCATTCCTGCTGGGGGTAGATGCTACGGATTTTGAGAACTGGGCAAATCCTGAAAAATTCATGGAAAGGTTTTTTAATTCCAATATACTTCTAATGGCTCCTGTCATAAACACCGAGCAGGTAAAAAGCTTCAGGGTAAAATTCATAGCTCTTCCGGTAAATATAAAAGGCGCTGCAATATGCCCCACAAGAGCGGTCCTTATAGAAGAATAAATTTATGGGGCTTTTACCAATAATTAAATATTTTTTATTCTTGAAATGACTGGAAGAGAAAGAATACTGGCAGCCTTAAATCATAAGGAATCAGACAGGGTTCCTATAGATCTCGGAGGCACCGAATCTACAGGTGTAACCTGGAAAGCTTATAACAAACTGAAATATCATTTTGGTATAAATGAAGATACTTTTGTTTTTGACCTTTCCCAGCTTATTGCAAAGGTAAATTTTAAAATCGCTGAATCTGTAGGCTCTGACGCTGTCCCCTTATTATTTGAACCTCTTGCCTGGAAAGACTGGGAACCCGAGGAGGGTGTCCATGTAAAAATCCCCGCAAAAGTTAATATCAGGAAGTTACCCAATGGTGATACGGTGATTTTGCAGGACAGTTCCGCCAGTAAACCTGAAATAGTGCTATCAAGGTTGCCAAAAGGAGGATTTTATTTTGACAATGTTTATTATCCCCTTAAAGATATCAATGAAATTTCAGGAATTAAAAGGTTCAGGGATATTTTTGCGTCTTTCGATTTGCCGGGTTATTACGATGAGGGCTTTGAGCGTCTCTCAAAAAGAGCCAAAATGCTCCATAGTAAAACAGATTTTGCCATCATAGCAAATCTATGGGTGCACCTTCTTGCCGCGGGCCAGTCATACCGGGGGTTTGAAGATTTTATGATGGATCTTGTCTTAAATAAAAAGCTTGCACATAAAATATTATCAATGCAGGTGGAAGCCTACATGAAGAGGATCGACCGCTACATAGCTGCTGCAGGCGATCATATAGATGTCGTACAGGTAAATGATGACCTGGGCACACAGAATGGTCCGCAGCTAAGTATTGAATTATTCAGGGAAATGTTAAAACCATATTACAAAAAATTATGGTTGTATATTAAAGAAAAAAGCGCCAAACCCATACTTTTCCATTCCTGTGGTTCCGTTTATGATTTTATTGGGGATCTTATAGAATGCGGCATTGATGCATTAAACCCGGTACAGGTCTCAGCTAAAAATATGGAAACTTCAAAACTGAAAAAAGAATTTGGAAAATACATTACATTCTGGGGTGGCGGGTGCGATACCCAAAAAATACTTCCCTATGGGACCCCAGGTCAAGTAAGGGATGAGGTAAGAAAAAGAGTAAATGACCTTTCAGGGGGTGGCGGGTTTGTTTTTTGCCAGGTCCATAATATCCAGCCAGATGTGCCTCTTGAAAATATTCTTGCAATGTATGATGAATTGGGTGCTCTTCCAGGTAATTAATCGATTAATAAAATCAGGTAAATAAAAAATGCAACAGGTTGTGGCAATACAAATAGTTTAATCTACTCTGCGTATTTTTGGCAACTCACAGGATTTTTTTAAAACCAGGGTACTGGAAATTATCTGCAAACCTTTTGATTTCTAATTCTAAATTAAGCTTGCCGGCATAAACCAGCTTCATTAAACAGAGGACCTGGTGCTTACAAGTTCTTTTATTGAATTTATTATCTCATCCCGGGTAGCAACAGCAGTATATACACCATCAAACCCGATTTCTTTAAGTTTGTCCTCATCTTCTATAGAGAAAACTCCACCGATTATAAAAACAGTTTTTTCCTTTATGCCTTCTTTTACTGCGTATTCTATCAGGTCTTTGCCAAGTGTAATGTGCGCGCCCCCCAGAGAGCTGACACCTATTACATCTACATGCTCCTGAATAGCTATATTAAGTATCTCTTCCGGTAAAGCATTCCCGAGATAAATGACTTCCATGCCTGCATCTCTTAGCATCTTTGCTACAGTGATGACTCCCCTGTTATGGACATCCAGCCCGAGTTTTGATAAAAGTATTTTTATTTTTCTTTCTGGCATATTATCTCCTGTCAATATTTAAACTAATTAATAAAAACCACGCAATCATCCCTATTTATTAAAACCAGCCGAAATTTTATGTCCCTGTTACCAGAAAACCGGTGGTTTCCACAGCCCGAATGATTTTTTGAAAACCTTGAATATCTCCCCTACTGTACATCCTATCCTTGCACATTCAAGGGAATAAGGGACGATATTTATATTTTTCCTGCATGCATCTTCCAGCGCTCCCAAAGAACTGGATACTTTTTCATTATCCCTGGTCATCCGTAGCCTCGCAAGTTTTGCTTTCTGCCTTTCCTCTACTCCTTCCGGATACCTGAAAACTTCAATCGAAGGTTTTTTATCTTCAGATTTATAGACATTGCTTCCCACAAATTTAATTTCACACTTATCGATAAGCTCTTTTTCTCTGTAGAAATAGTTTGCTACCCTGTTATGTATCCAGCCTTTCTCTATTGAAGCAACGTATCCTCCGACTTTTTCAATTTCATCGACTTCATCAAGTATCCTCTTTTCAATATCATTTGTAAGGGCTTCAACATAAAAAGACCCGCCCAGGGGATCTACGACTTCGGTTACTGCAGTCTCTTCCTGGATTATTTGCTGGGTCCGCAATGAAAGGAGCGCAGCTTCTTCTGTTGGTACTGAATAAGCCTCATCATAAGAGTCTACGTGAAGAGACTGGACTCCTGCAAAAACTGCTGATAGCGCCTGTATAGTTGCCCTTATAAGATTGTTTAATGGTTCTTCCCTCACAAGCGAAATTCCTGATGTCTGGACATGGCATCTCATCCACATAGCCCTTGCGCTTTTTGCACCGAACCTGTATTTCATTATCTTATACCAGAGCCTCCTTACTGCCCTTATTCTTGCAACCTCTTCAAAGAAATCACTGGAAATAGACCAGAAGAATGCAAGCCTTTCAGCAATCCAGTCCACTTCATAACCCCTGCTTATCATCTCATCAAGGCTCTCTATCGCATTTGCCAGGGCAACAGCCATCTCTGTCACGCCAGATGTGCCAAATTCATGAAGGTTATACCCGTTTAAAGTATTGAAATTAAAATAGGGTACATTGTTCTTTACAAACTCTATATTATCGCATTGTATCCTGAAGCAGTCCCCAGGAGGAATGTATTCGGGACCGCTTCTTACCACTTCCTCAAGAGTTATGTCATTCTGTACGCTTCCGCGCAAAGCATCAAATGGAATACCTCTTCGCTCCGCTGCTGCAAGATACATTGGAAAAAGTATTGCCGTATTAGAAGGATAGTGGGTTACAAGTGAGACTGTGACCTTGTCTATTGGCACATCTTTAAACAGTATTTCCATATCGTCTGCAGAATCAATAGCGACACCCGACATCCCTACCTGGCCTTTTGAGATAGGGTCATCAGAATCATACATCTGTGTAGTTGGAAGATCATATATGACGCTTATCCCGGTACCGCCGTGCTCCAGCATGTATTTTATACGAAGATTTGTATCTTCGGGTCCTCCATAACCATTTATCTGGCGCATGGTGAACTTCTTACCCCTGTACATATTAGGGTGAATACCTCTTGTAAAAGGTTCGCCCCCCGGAAACCCTATGTCAAAACCATAATCCAGATCCGGCGCCTGTGCAGGGGTATAGAGCATACCTCTGGGGATTTCTGAACCCAGGATAGTATGCGGAGTAACATCCCATTCAGGTTTGTTTGCCGAACTCTCATATTTGGCCCTCATTGCCTCATATCCATTTTTAACACTTTCAAGAGTCTGGCTGTTATATAGAGGATTGTGTCCTTCATTTTTTATTCTTGAACCAAGGATTTCTTTAGTCCTTGTCTTTTTATTTTCCATTCTTGACCTTTCCTTATTTATTATTTATATCAAGGCTATTTATAATTGATAGCGAAGCTGAATACGGGTCTGCGCTCTTGGAATATATATCATCTATCAATCTCTTGAAATCTTCGCTATTCTCAAACTTCCGCCTGAAAAAATCTATAAAATAGCTGTAGACTTCATCCGTAAGCTCCTGGTTTGCCCTTTGTAACAAGTATTTGCTTTTTTTGAAATTGTTAAAATATTCATGATGGCTGTTTATACTTTGCACCAGTTCGTCAAATCCTTTATTTGTCATTGCGCTTGTCAGTACTATCTGTTGCTTCCATTTATTTTCGCTGGAACCCTGGTGGCGTATCAGTGATTCCATGTTCTGCAGAAGTTCCGCAGGATCCCTTTTATCTATTTTATTTATGACAAATATATCACCTATCTCAAGGACTCCGGCTTTTATAGTCTGCACATAATCACCCATTTCCGGGACAAGCACAAGTACGGTAGTATGGGCAAAATTCATTATGCTGACTTCTGTTTGCCCAACCCCAACAGTTTCCAGTATTACCACGTCTTTTCCCATGGCGTCAAGTATATTTATTATCCTTGCTGCTGACCTGGAGAGTCCTCCGTACCATCCCCTTGTTGCAAGGCTTTTTATAAATACTTTTTCATCTGAAGAGTGTTCAAGCATCCTTACCCTGTCTCCCAGTATGGCGCCGCTTGAAATAGGGCTTGAGGGGTCTACTGCCACAACGCCAATGGATTTGCCAAGTTTCCGGTAATGTTTTATTAAAAGATTTACAATCGTGCTCTTACCTGAGCCTGGCAGACCGGTTATTCCCAGGATATATGCTCTTCCTGTGTAAGGATACAGATATTTAAGGTCTTCATATACATCCGGCGATTCTTCTTCAACTTTTCTTATAAGCTTTGCAGCTGCAGAAACCCTGCCTTCCAGGACTTCCTTTGCCAGATTGCCTGCATCCTCATTAATCACTTTGACTCCATTTTTAATTCAGGGAAAATATTATCTTAGCTACTGTAGAAATTATTATTTCAATATTTCCCGGGACATTTTTATATTTTTTGCATTTATTAATCTATTGATTTTCTTATTGATTCTGTATCAACCCGTTGTCTTCCATTCCCTTCCTCTGTACGAGCGTCATCGCAGTCAGCGCTACTATGTCCTCAACCAAACTGCCCCTGGAGAGATCGTTGAAAGGTTTTGCACAACCCTGCACTATCATTCCGCAGAGTTCTGCTTTTGCAAGCCTTTGGACCATCTTATATCCTATATTTGCAGCATTTAAGTCTGGAAATATCAATACATTAGCTTTACCGCCAACAATACTACCTGGACACTTCATTGCAGCTACTTCAGGAACCACCGCTGCATCAAACTGCAGCTCGCCATCTATCTTCATATCCGGATACACCCTTTTTACATTATCGACAGCCCTTCTTATCATATCGATTTCTTCGCTCTTTGCACTGCCTTTTGTTGAATATGAAAGCATTGCAACAATCGGTTCGGATTCAAAAATACCTTTAGCGGTCTCATAGCCTGTTATTGCCATATCAGTCAACTGTTCTTCAGTTGGTTTTGGGATTATTGCAGGATCTGAGATCAGGAATTTTCCGTTAAGACCGTACCCGCAATCCGGTATTTCCATAAAAGCTGCAGCGCTTAAAAATTTTCTGCCTTGTGCCAGCCCCAGTATATATATGACAGCCCTCATCAGGTCGCCAGTTGAACTGATAGTACCGCCAACAGCGCAATCCGCTTCATTGTTTTTTAGCATTATGCCTGCCCAGTAGGACGGATTAAAAACACACTGGTTTAATTGTTCAGTGGTAATATCTTTTCCCCTGTTTTCATAGGCTGTTTTGATTATTTGTCTGTGATCCTCTATTTTTTTTGATTTTTTTGGGTCAATTACCAGGAAATTATCAGTGTTTTTAATACCTGTGTCTTTAATATTCTTCGTTACGGTTTCTTCATCGCCAATAATTAAAAACTGGCTGTCGTTATAATCCATAAAGATATCAAGCGCTTTAGTAAGCCTGATATCATTTCCATCGCTGAATACTATTTTCCGTGTTATGCCGGAAGACATACCGACAATTTTTCCTACGAAACTATCCTCTGAGATTTTTTTTTGCATTATTATCCTTCCTTTTTGTCGAAATTTATAAAAATGTGATTTTTCTTTATTATTACTATTTACTGGTAATATTTTTCAAAAACAAATTTCCCTTTAAAAGGATTAAAATACTCCTCAAAATATAATATGAATGAACTTGTTTTGTAACTGACAGTCCAGAAAGTTTGAAGATAATGCACCACTTTTTTTGAAGGAACTTTAAGGTATAAAAGGTCCGCGACTTCCGGGTCCGGTATAACAGGTTCCAGGATTCTTTTAGAATGTACGAGTTTAAGATCCGGGATCTCTGTTATTATGTTTGTGAATGACTTCTCCATTAAAATCCTTTTCCCTATTTTCCCTGTTACTTTATAGGGAAAGTATGCCTTCGTTAAATAAAGAGGGGCGCCATATGCAAAAATCAGTCTTTTTACAAACAGGATTTCCTCATCAGGATTTAAATCAAGCAATTTCCTTATTCTATCGTCCGGATGGATTGCTTCATTAGCAAGTATTCTGTTATCCGTCTTTATGCCTTCCCTTCTAAGTTCATCTACAATACTTGAAACTTCCTGCAGAGAGTGAGTCTCTATCTTTTGCCTTATATAAGTGCCCCTTCCACGCTCACGCACAATATAACCATTCAGCTCCAGCTCCTTTAGCGCCTGCCTCACAGTTATGCGGCTGACGCCATAGCTTTCGCATAGTTCCATCTCACCGGCAAGCTTATCACCTTCTACCAGTTTATTATTTTCAATATTTTCAACGATACTTTCATATAGCTGGTAATAGTAAGGGACTTTCAGTTGCCTGTTTATTTTCATATTTTCAATCATTGTTATAACATTATAACATTAAGAATAAAAAATAAAAATATTTTTTAAGGATATAAGGAAGATATACCAAGTGAAAATATTTAGGGGGTTTTAAAATAGGCAGTTGTTTATACTTCCGTCCTGTTATTGGCACCACATACTATAAGTCTATACCTATTGTTTCCCTGCATATATTATTATTTTAAACCGGCTTCAACAAGTGAAATATTTAATATAACCTTCAATTGCTTCAAGGGTATTCTTATTTTTTGTAAAACTAAAAAGATCAGTTCTTTCATTATTTATTTCTGTTGCAGGATTCTCCAGGCTCCTGTTAAAATCTGATTCTTTTAGGCCAAATTTTTCTTTCATCAGGTAATAAATATTGGTATTGAATTTGCTGAAATTAACTCCCTTTATATTGCTTGCAAAATTGATCATTTCAAATAATGCATCAAACGGACCTGATGAAGTGTGTACATAGTTATCAGCAACGCTTATGGATTTTATTCCATATTTTTCTGCATTTTTAAACAGTATATTCCTTATAGAGCCTTCGGCCGCCCTTTCAGGAAAAGTGTCTCCAACAAAATTACTTCTTAAAGTAAGCCAGTCTGTATCTGTCTGTAGCAAAAATAAAACTACCTTGCTGTCACCGCCGGTGAAATGTTTTATCTGGTGCGGATTGAAGCCGTTTATTATTATAACATTTGAATCATCAATTTTATGAAGTTGTATGTAAAAACCCTCGCCTATTCTGTAAGATTCTTTTTTATACCACAGGTTTGTTAATGTATGCTCGTCAAAATTTTGTATGCTTTCAATCGCCTCGTGACCGCCAAGTATCTTATATCCTTCAAGTGTTTCAAGTGATAATATTTTACGGATTTTTTCAATATCCTCGTCATTTAATATCTTTGAACCTTCAACAGACATCCTGTTGATAAATCCGTAGTGCCTTTCAATTATTTTTTCAGCCTTTAAAAATTCCCCTTTTAATGTTAAGACGCCTGAAATATCAATCCCGAATTCATTTATTTTTTCAAGTATTAAACCCAATAACGAATCCGTCTTGTCTAAGTCTTCAAGGAAGAAAAATTCTGGCTTTAAAAAAAACAGGGTCTCATTTTCTTTTACAGACTGCCTGCATTCATTTACTAAGGTCACGATTTCGGTGGAAACAACAGATTGCATTATCTTTTCTTTCAACATACTGGTATTCAATTTAAACAGGCCTCCGATTCAAAATAAATTGCACAAATGCAATAATGATTTTAAACTGTTTCAGGCATTTAATGCAATACTTATTTTTATACTTATTTTTATGAGGTTTTTTTAGAGCATGTGCCCGGGGAACATTCCCTGACGGTTTTTCAGATATCCACGGCTTTTTACTCTGAAATCAGGAAATATGCAAATTCTGCAAAAAAGTTTGGCTTCAATAATTTAGGGATATTATGTTTACCCATTCCCATAAATTTCTGGTCATGTATTAAAAGTCCTTCTTTTTTACAGAATTCCTTAAAATCCTTTATGGTAAAAAGATGAATATTCGGGGTATCATACCATTCATATGGCAGTATTTTTGTTTTGGGCATTCTTCCGGAAAAAAGAATGTTTAACCTTATAAAAGAATAGGCAAAATTTGGAAAGCTTATTATTACACGCCCGCCCAGGCCAACCATCTGTTTTAGGATTATATCAGGCTTATTCATTATCTGTACAATGTCATGGGCTACTACATAATCAAAAGATTTCCTTGGCCAGTCTGCAAGATCGGTATTTATGTCGCCCTGGATTACTGAGAGTCCTTCAGAGATAGCTTCATAGACTCTCTGCTCATCAATGTCTATTCCAGAGCCTATTATGTTTCTTGCCTTTTTAAGCTCCTTCAATATTTCACCGCTGCCGCACCCAAGTACAAGCACCCTGCTGCCTTTATTGACCCAGTTACTTATAAAATCTGTTTTTTTCATATTATAAACTCAAAAATTTATCATTAGACAACACTAATTGGTTATCAATCTTATTTATCTGCTATTATTTATTTGCACAATAAAAATTATTCCAATTTATAATTGCTATGTTTTAATATTATTGATCTATTGACATTAAAAAACCCGTAACTATTTTCTTCAATCTTTCGTCTTCTATTAAAAACGCATCGTGTCCATAGGGCGAATCAAAATTTGTATAAATAGTTTCAATACCATTTATTTTTAATGCTTTTACGATTTTTTGCGATTGTTCTTTGGGATAAAGCCAATCAGAAGTAAATGATATCACGAAACATTTAGATTTTACCCCGCTTAACGCATCAGCAAGGTTTTCAAAACCTTCAGTAATATCAAAATTGTCAATTGCCCTTGTTATATACAGGTATGAATTTGCATCAAACCTTTTTATAAAACTCTCTCCCTGGTATTTAAGGTAACTTTCAACTTCAAATTCCCTCATAAAATCTGCTGTTTCGTTACATCCAGAATAGTGTGAACTGTCATTTAAATTTGAATTAGAAATATTTCTGCCAAATTTATTATGCATGGCTTCTTCACTTATATAGGTAACGTGCCCTATCATCCTGGCAATTGATAGTCCTGTTTCCGGTCTTAAACCACCATAATAATTCCCACAGTTCCAGTCCGGGTCAGAAATTATCGAATACCTTCCAATGCTGTTGAATGCTATTTCCTGAGCCGTATGGCTGGCAGCTGTTGCTATGAGCACTGCTCCCTTTGCGCTATCCGGATAGCTTACTATCCATTGTAGCGCAAGCATTCCACCCATAGACCCTCCAGCAACACAGAAAAGCTTCTCAATTCCAAGATAATCAATAAGGTATTTTTGTACCGTTATCATATCTTTTATGGTTATATCCGGAAAAGAGAGCGCATATGGAGCCGAGGTTTCAGGATTTATCGAATAGGGGCCAGTTGTACCTTTGCACCCTCCAAGTATATTCGAGCATATTACAAAATATTTATTTGTGTCAAAAGGCTTAGCGGGGCCTATCATCATATCCCACCATCCGGGTTTTTTATCTTCAGAACTATTGTAACCGGCAGCATGGGCATCTCCAGAAAGTGCATGAAAAACCAGTATAGCATTATTTTTATCGTCATTTAGCCTTCCGTATGTTTCAAATGCAATTGTTATAGGTCCCAGTTTTTCGCCGTTTTCAAGTTTAAATTCATCTGGAGGTTCAGCAAATGTAAGGTATTGGGTACTTATGATGCCAGCACTTTTTGGTGAATTTAAAAGGTCTGATTTTCCTTCTTTAATTATTTCCATTATTATTGTTTAAAAAAATATTCCTTTTATAAAATCTGGTAATCTG
The DNA here is from genome assembly GCA_964354265.1 of uncultured Actinomycetota bacterium. Classification (GTDB taxonomy): domain Bacteria; phylum Actinomycetota; class Humimicrobiia; order Humimicrobiales; family Humimicrobiaceae; genus Fen731. Next base: position 29,493 of record CAYGYY010000009.1, on the reverse strand, counting down.
ATTTTCAACAGTAACTAAATTTTGAATCAGTAATTAATTTAATTACTATTAAATTAATAGTAATTATAATTAAAATAAAATAAAATTGAAACATAAAACTCAGCTATTTTAAAATGCCGGAAAAAATGACTATTTTCTGATTTTAAATAAATAATAGCTTTAATGAAGTAATAGCCGGAATGATATATGTATATAAAAAGCATAATCATAATAATAAAATATGATGAATATTATTAAATTACAAAATAAAAATGAAAACTTGCTCACTTTTACTATCTCTGTTAAAGGAATAGTACAGGGTGTGGGATTCAGGCCATTTATATGGCGCATAGCAAATGAATCAGGGCTGGCAGGAACCGTAACTAACACAACAGAAGGTGTGCTGATAAGCATAAACGTAAAAGACAGGAGCCATGCCATTGATTTCATAGAAGTGATAAAAAGAAAAAAGCCATCTCCTGCACTGATAGAAGATATATGCTTAAGGCAGGTCGAATATAGTGAATATAACGGTTTTTCAATTTCAAAAAGCATAGAGACTGAAAATAAGTTCCAGCTTATCTCTCCTGACCTGGCAACCTGCAGCAATTGTATTGAAGATATACTGGATAAACGGGACACGAGGAGATACTCTTACCCATTCACAAATTGTACAAACTGCGGACCAAGGTTTACCATAATTGAAAAAATGCCGTATGACAGGAATAACACTACAATGAAGAAATTTAAAATGTGCCCTGATTGCATGAGGGAATATAATGATGCAAAAGACAGGAGATTCCATGCTCAGCCCAATGCTTGCAACCATTGTGGGCCAAAACTTATCCTTACTGACAATCTTGGAAAAATCAAGGAAGCAGCTGACCCGATACTAAATGCTTCAAAGCTTCTTTTAGGCGGGAAAATAGTTGGCATTAAAAGCCTGGGGGGTTTCCAGATAGCCTGTGACGCAACAAATGACATGGCTGTCAGCCTGCTGAGGAAAAGAAAGAAAAGGCCATCAAAACCTTTTGCGCTCATGTTTAAAAACACCGGGATGGCATCAAAATATTGTATGCTCAACAAAAAAGAAATTGAAAGCATGAACTCCCCTTCAGCCCCGGTAGTGCTTGTAAAAAAAATAAAAAAAACTGGTATCAAGATGATATCTTACGGTGTTTCAGGTTTTAATAAATATGAGGGCGCAATGATTGCATACACCCCTCTGCACCATCTCCTGTTTAATAAGATTGACGTGCCCCTGATAATGACAAGCGGTAATTTATCCGAAGAACCGATAGTATCAGATAACACAGAAGCAATACAAAGGCTTGGAAACATTTGTGACTATTTCCTGCTTCATGACAGGGATATCTTTTCCAAATACGATGATTCTGTAATAAAAATATCTGCTTCAAAAGAAATGGTGATAAGGAGGGCAAGAGGATTTGCTCCCTACCCGGTAAAGGTGGAACAAAACAACAATAAAAAGGTAATCCTTGCGATGGGCGCCCAGGAAAAGAACACTTTTTGCCTTCAGGTAAAGAATTTTGCTATATTAAGCCAGCATATTGGCGATCTTGACAGTGTTGAATCTTTTGATTTTTTCGAAGATACCCTTAAAAATCATAAGAGGATATTTGGTATCGGACAAATTGACTGCATTGCTTATGACAGCCACCCGGAATATGCTTCCTCGAGAATGGCAAAAGAATCCATGCCTGATGCAGCAAAAATAGAGGTGCAGCACCATAAAGCCCATATTGCTTCTGTTATTGCAGAAAATGGGCTCTTAAATAAGATTGATAAAAAAATTATAGGGTTTGCATGGGACGGCACCGGTTATGGCGATGACGGGAAAATATGGGGAAGCGAAGTTTTTACAATCGACAGCTCCCTTCAATTTGAAAGGATATGCCATCTTACCGAAAAAACCCTCCCTGGTGGAGAAATAACAATAAAAAAACCATACCGGATGTCTTTAGTATATCTTTATGAGCTTTGGAAAAAAAATCCAGGTACCGGGACAGCAAGGACAAAAAAATTCATTGATTATATTTATAATGGATTCCCTTTCTACAGAAAGTTAATTAATGCAGAGGAGATCCTTTTGATCCAGAAGCAGATAGATACAGGTTTTAACTCACCGGTCACTACAAGCATGGGCAGGTTTTTTGATGCAGTAAGCTCCATTCTTGAACTCACACATGTTTCCAGTTATGAGGGGGAAGCTGCAATCCATCTTGAAATGATTGCAAAACAGTCCTGCAGAGAGGAATATAATTTAAGATTTATTAAAGGTAAAAACACACTTTTAATCGATGATTTTTTTATTTTCAGGCAAATATTGCAGGATTTAGAAAACGGTATTCCATCCGGCAATATTTCTGCAAAATTCCATAACAGCCTTGCAAGGGTCATTGTTTCAACCTGCCTTAAACAAAGTGAAAAATCCGGTGTTGACACGGTCGCTCTTAGCGGTGGAGTATTTCAAAATAACCTGCTGTTTTCAAAGACTTCCAGGCTTTTAAAAAAGCATTATTTTAAAGTTTATTCAAACTTTAAAGTTCCTGTAAATGATGGCGGAATCTCACTCGGCCAGGCATATATTGCATCAAAACATTTATTTTAAAATAATGTAAAAAATTCAAAAATACCCGTATATTGAAATACAGGATTACAAAAATATTGGTAAACATAAACAGTCAACATAAAAACAATGAATAATGAAGATAGTATTTTTGACATTGCAATAATAGGCGGAGGACCTGCGGGCATGATGGCAGCAATATCGGCTGCGCATAATTTCAGGATAGCCTGTAAAAGGCATTTAAAATCTTTATGGTCCACAAAGTATCCGTCCATATGCATAATTGAAAAAAACCGTAACCTCGGGAAAAAATTATTGCTTACAGGAAATGGCAGGTGCAATTATACTGCAGACCTCCCAATTGACGAATTTATTGAAAAATTCGGCCGCAGGGGAAGATTTTTTATTGAAGCTTTCAGTGAATTTTCTAAAGACGAACTTGTTCTCTTTTTCAAAAAAAGAGGAGTGGTGCCAAAATATGAAACAGCAGATAATAATGATAACGTAATTAAAATATTTCCGGAAAAAGGTAACTCCCTTACTATCCTTGAATGCTTAATAAGAGAATTGGAAGACCTTTCTGTAAAAATGGTTTTTAGTTTCAGGGCAGCAAACATCTCCCCTGCCGAAGAATTTGTGACAGGGAAAAGACATGTGTTCTGCATATCGTCCCGGGATAGTACTGGTAAGAATGCCAAACCGTTATTTGCAGAAAGGGTAATAATAGCAACGGGAGGCAAAACATATAAGTCAACCGGGTCATCAGGCGATGGATATACTATATCTGAGAGACTTGGCCACCAAATCATCAAACCACATCCATATCTCATGCCGGTATTAACAACCGATAAAAATAGCGGCAACCTTGCAGGCATAAGCGTCAGCAGTGTAAAGCTGCTGCTTATCCATGGTAAAAAAACTATTGCCCATTCCTTCGGTGGTATACTTTTTACCCATAAAGGTATATCCGGGCCGGCAGCTTTTAAAATTGGAGGACTTGCATATAGTGTATCCAGCAATTTATCATTAGTTCCTGGATCCTTTTATGACACACGCAGTAAAACAATCCAAACACAAACAACAGTTCCCGTAAAACCTGGTTTTTTAAAACTGCTTATTGATTTTCTTCCGGATAAAAACCAAACTGAAATCATGGATTTATTAGAAAGATTTAAAAAAGCATACCCAAAAAAGGAAGCCATATCCCTTATTAAGCACATTGCGCCAGGAATACCGATGCGACTGGTTAAACACCTTTTACTGCTGTCCGGGATATCAGCCCAATCAAAGACCAGCAATATTTTAAAAACAGGGCTGTATGCTCTTATAAAAAATATTAAAGAATTTTCACTGGAACCAATACGGCCTGGTGACCCAGATAAAGCCCTGGTAACAGAAGGAGGAATTTCAATAAAAAACATAAACCCTAAAACTATGGAATCAAAAATTATAAAGGGGATTTATTTTGCAGGTGAAATAATAGAGATTGCAGGGCCCGAAGGCGGATTTAACCTGCAAAAAGCATTCAGCACAGGATGGCTGGCCGGAAAATCGGCATGCGCCAGCTATACAAGTATTTTGGAGACCAGTGAGTATTTTTTAAGTTTTGGTCAATAAATTTTGATTATGAAAAAAAATATAAATGATATAGAATTTCAGTTCTTATTAAAAAAAATTAAGGATGGTTAAGTTATGTGCCTTGCAATACCGGCGAAGGTAATAAAAATAAATAAAAATATTGCAGAGATCTTGAGTCTTGGAGTATCAAAAAAAGTCGATACATCGCTTCTTCCTGAATTAAAGGTGGGCGATTTTGTAATAGTCCATGCAGGTTTTGCAATACAGGTAATAGATAGCAGCGAGGCAATGATAACTGAAGGATACTGGAAAGATTATTTTTCTGAAACAGAAGACGAATTTAATGATGAATACTTTGAAGATATGGAAGAAAAAGATGAGATTCAGTAAAAAATAAGACGGGATGCAAAAAAAATGAAAAAATAAAAATATATGGAAAATATAAATAATCTCCAGGAAATAATAAAAAAAATCACTTTGGAAGTTATATCTTCCGGAAAACATAAAAAAATCAATATCATGGAAGTCTGCGGGACCCATACAATGGCGATTGCAAAATATGGAATCTCACAACTCCTGCCTCCTGCAATAAATCTTATCAGCGGGCCGGGCTGCCCGGTTTGCGTAACCCCCACCAGCGATATTGACTGGATAATTGAAATAATAAAAAATCATGAAGTTGTTGTTTTTACATTTGGCGACATGGTAAGGGTGCCGGGAACCATTTCAAGCTTATATATTGAAAGAATGTACGGAGCTGATATCAGGATCTGTTACAGCCCAATGGATTCTATAATTTTTGCCGAAAGAAATCCTGATAAAAATATACTGTTTATAGCTATAGGATTTGAGACAACTATACCGATTACATCAGTTGTATTGAAAAAAGCGCAAGAGAAAAAGCTTGATAATTTTTTTGTTTTTTCAACCCACAAGATAATTCCGCCTGCGCTTGACGCACTTTTACAGGATGAGATGGTCAGGGTAAAAGGCCTGCTGCTTCCAGGTCATGTATCAGCAATCATAGGTTCTCACCCTTATGAATTTATTTCGGCCAAATATGGCATACCGGGAGTAATCAGTGGTTTCGGGCCGGGAGATATACTAATATCTATAACAAGGATACTTGAACAGGTAAAAAACGGCAGTCCGCATATTGAAAATACCTATACAGGAGTTGTAAAAGCAGAAGGAAATCCACACGCTTTTTCCCTTATTTCGGAAGTTTTTAATGTTGAGGATTCCATCTGGCGCGGTTTGGGGACAATACCACGCAGCGGACTGGAAATAAATGAACGGTTCGCCGGATTCGATGCAAAAATAAAATTTCCAGTAAAAAAAATAAAATCCCTGGAACCATCAGGTTGTGCATGCGGAGATATCCTTAAAGGCTTAAAAAAGCCTACAGATTGCAAACTTTTTTCCAGGAAATGCAGACCTGACAGTCCTGTCGGGCCATGTATGGTCTCTACAGAGGGGACCTGTGCAGCATATTTTAAATATTTAAAGAGAATCTAGATGGAAACTGGCAATAACAACAATAAGGTAAATTCAAATAACATTGGTAATATTGGTTATAAAGTAAAAAAAGAACCTGCGATTCTTCTTGCGCATGGTGATGGCGGAATAAAAACAGGTGAACTTGTTGAAAAAATAATAAGGAAATATATAAAGAATGATATCCTGGATAAATTTGAAGATAGTGCGGTCCTGCCTCCCAGCAATAAAAGAATTGCATTTACTACAGACAGTTATGTTATAGAGCCTATTTTTTTCCCTGGCGGAGATATTGGAAAACTCAGCATCTGCGGAACTGTAAATGACCTGGCAACCTGCGGTGCAGTCCCAAGATATCTCAGCTTTTCTTTAATTCTTGAAGAAGGCCTTCCAATTCATGATCTTGAAAAAATAATGAAATCGATAAACGAAACAATAAAAGAAGTTGCCACAGGAATGGTAATAGTGACTGGAGATACGAAAGTTGTTAACAGTGGAAATGCAGACAGGATATATATAAATACTGCAGGCATAGGCATAGTCGATGAAGCAGTTGAACTGTCATATTCCAGGATTGAGCCGGGCGATATGATTATATTCACCGGTACTGCAGGCGATCACGGAATCGCTATTTTAAGCCGCAGAAAAGAATTCGATTTTAAAACCAGCCTTAAAAGCGACTGCGCGCCATTGAACAAACTTGTGGATGAATGCCTGAAATGCTCCGGGAACATACATGCTATAAGGGATGCCACCAGGGGCGGACTTGCAAGAATAATGATAGAACTTGCACAAAGCTCAAGAAGTGATTTTTTAATTTACCACAATGATATACCAGTAAAAAAAGAGACCCGCGCTATATGTGAGTTCCTGGGAATGGACCCGTTATATATTGCCAATGAAGGTAAGCTGGCGATTTTTGTTGCAGCTCAGGATGCAGAAAAAGTCCTTGAGACTATAAATAATAACAGATATGGAAATGACGCCAGAATTATTGGTAAAGTTTTAAAAAAAGGCAGTGGCACAGTTATTCTTGAGACTGAAATAGGTACAAGGAGACATCTCGACCTGCACTATAGCGAGCAGCTTCCAAGGATCTGCTGAACCGGGGCATCACCGTATAGGGTTTGCTGGAATCAGGCAGGATGAAATGCACGGCGTCTGACCTGGCGCGCAGTACTGCGCGTAAATCACTTTGCAAATACTGCATCTTTTACTTTCAAGATAATCTCGGGAATCTTGTCCTCAATTTCTGGAGATAACCTGTCACTGTAGCCTACGGTTTTTGGTTTTATGCCAATTATAATTACTTTTACAGGAATATTAAGTGTTTTAAGAAGTTCAAAAACTTCAGCAAGGTCTATGTCATGCAGGGAAAAGCTTTTTAAGCCTTTCTTCTTTTTCTTAATATTCTTTATTTCATCAGGTGTAAAAACTACAATCTGGCCAGTCTCCTGACCAGCATCTACAGCATCGATAATTACTGCCCTGTCTGCCTGCTGGATCATAAAAACCAGGTCAACACCTGATGTGCCGCCATCTATCAACTCGATATTTTCATTATTTGTAAACAATGCCAGTTTCTGCAATTCTTCAATCACTCTAATACCGACACCGTCATCCCCCATCAGTACATTTCCAAATCCTATTATCTTAATGGTGCCGACATTATCAGATGTAATATTACTCATATCTTCCTTTATACCTTCAGTGTCTTTGCGGACTAAAATTTCATTTTAATGTTATTGAAGACCGGAATGACAATATACTGTTTTAAAAAAAAATTATTCCACTAAACATTCAATATTTTTGCATATTATATAACGCATCAAAAAAGAAAGGAAATATGTTTTAGAACTTCTTAAAACTGCTTAAAAATGTTGTTTTTTTAACCTAAAAGTGTATACTACTTCTTTCGGGAAAAAATAGGATCTGTAGTTTACTATGACAATTTTTCAACAGGGGGAACTATTTTGAATGATTTAAACAAAATAATTGGAAAATCTGTTCTTACAAAAGACATAGTAAGCCTGAATATATATAACCCTACAATAGCAAAAAAAGCTAAAGCGGGACAATTTGTTGTGGTCCGCGCAAAAGAAAACAGTGAAAGGATACCCCTGACTATCGCTGATAGTGATGCTAATGCCGGAATTATTAATCTTACCATCCTTAAAAGGGGAAAATCGACCCGGATTTTATGTGAATTGAAAAAAGGCGATGTTATTAATGACATAGCAGGGCCTCTTGGTAAAAACACAGAAATAGAGGACTTTGGCGCCGTAGCAATAATCGGGGGTGGTGTGGGAATAGCCCCAACCCTTCCAATAATCAAGGCAATGAAAAAAGCTGGAAACCATGTAATTACAATATTTGGAGCAAGAAGCATAGAAGGCCTTATATTTGAAGATGAAGCCAAAAAGTATAGTGATGAATTCTATATATGCACTGATGACGGGAGCGCCGGTTATAAAGGTTTTGTATCAGGGTTTTTTGCAGACTATCTTTTAAAAAATTCCGATAAAAAAATAAAAAGGGTCATTGCAATCGGTCCTGCTCTTATGATGAAAGCAGTCAGCGATGTAACAAAACCCGCTGGTATAAAAACTATTGTATCGCTGAACCCTATCATGGTAGACGGGACAGGTATGTGCGGTTCCTGCAGGGTTGAAGTTTCAGGAAAAACTAAATTTGCCTGTGTAGACGGACCTGAATTTGATGGTCATGAGGTTGATTTTAATCTTCTTATTGACAGGTTGAATATTTACTGTGAAGAAGAAAGCAGATCACTCGACAAATATATGGAGAACCACAAATGCAAAATGAACAATTAAGACCAAAAAAAGAAAAAATATCCAGGACAAAAATTGCTGAACAGGCTGCCAATGTAAGGATAGGTAATTTCAATGAAGTGGAACTTGGTTACTCTGAAGAAGAAGCTGTCAGAGAGAGTATGAGATGCCTGATGTGCAAAAAACCAAAATGTATTGAAGGCTGCCCGGTTGAGATCGATATTAAGAGTTTTATAGAATTTATCAGGGAAAAACAGTTTATAAAAGCCCTGGAAAAAATCAGGGAAAAAAATTCACTTCCAGGTGTATGCGGCAGAGTATGTCCCCAGGAAGACCAGTGTGAAAAAGTCTGTATTGTCGGTATAAAGGATGAACCTGTTGCAATAGGAAAACTGGAAAGATTTGCTGCCGATTTTGAAAAGAATATTAACCCTGCCCCTGGAAATACTGACACGGGTATTGATAAAATAGCTCCAGCATTTATTGGTAAGAACAGAGGTGAAAAAATAAAAGTCGCTATCGTAGGTTCAGGTCCTGCTGGCCTTACTTGCGCAGGAGAACTTGCAAAAATGGGCTACAACGTCACTATGTTTGAAGCTTTGCATAGTGCAGGTGGCGTGCTTGTTTATGGCATACCGGAGTTCAGGCTGCCAAAGACTATAGTAGCGCAGGAAGTAGAATTTATAGAAAAACTCGGAGTCGAGTTAAGGCTGAATGCCATTATAGGAAAAACATTCAATGTAGATGAGCTTCTTGAAGACGGTTATAAAAGCATTTTCCTTGGCACAGGTGCCGGGCTGCCATATTTTATGGGTATACCCGGGGAAAACTACAATGGAGTTTATTCTGCAAATGAATATCTTACAAGAGTAAATCTTATGAAGTCTTACATGTTCCCCGAGTGGGACACTCCTGTCAAAAAAGGGTCTGTCGTGTCAGTAGTCGGGGGAGGCAATGTAGCGCTTGATTCGGCAAGAACTGCAAAAAGACTTGGCGCAAAAAAAGTATATATAATATACAGGAGAAGTGAAGTCGAAATGCCCGGAAGGATAGAAGAGATAAAACATGCAAAAGAAGAAGGCGTAGAGATGGTATTTTTAACAAATCCTGTAGAAATAAAAGGCGAGAACGGCTGGGTGAGGAAAATAAGATGCATCAAGATGAGGCTTGGGGAACCCGATGATTCTGGAAGGAGAAGGCCTATTCCTGTAACTGGTTCAGAATACGATATCGATACTGATATTGTAGTGATTGCCATAGGCCAGGGACCTAATCCGGTTCTTACACAGACTTCCCCGGACATAAGCTTGAATAAAAGAGGGAATATTATCACTGATTCCTCAGGCAAAACAAGCAAGAAAGGGGTTTTTGCAGGTGGCGATATTGTCACGGGCGCTGCCACTGTAATCCTGGCAATGGGTGCGGGAAAAATAGCAGCAAGAGCAATCGACGATTATCTAAAAACAGGCATCTGGTAGTCTGTATAGATTTTAACAATAAGGACCAAAAAAAATGAATAACAAAAAATCGATAAAAAAAATCCTCTCATTAATTATAATTGCCATAGTCTTAACTTCTGCTGCAACATTTTTTCCAGGCTGCAGCTATGGAATTGACTTCGATAAAATATCTGAAACCCAAACTGGCGGCACTGTTGGGCCCACCGCACCAGAGACAGCCACAGCAACAAATACCGTATCAGATGGGACGGCCAGTCCCGGAAAAACATCCGTAAATATAGGCTCACTTCAAGGTCCCACATCAATAGGGATGATAAAGCTTCACGAGGAAAAACCTCCCCTCTCGGATGACGTCACAGCAAATTATGATATTATACCCAACCCTGAAGTAATGGTCTCAAAACTTCTTTCAGGAGAAATCGATATTGCAACACTGCCTACAAATGTTGCAGCTAAACTTTATAACAAAGGCATAGACTATAAGCTTGCTGCAATAACAGGCTATGGCGTACTTTATATTCTTGCAACGGATACACAGGTAAAAAGCTGGGAAGACCTTAAAGGCAAAAAAATTAATGTAATATCCAAAGGTTCAACCCCGGATGTAGCTTTAAGGTTCCTGATGGAAAAAAATGGCCTGGAAACAGGCGCCGATATAGAACTTGATTACACGATTGCGCAGGTCGAGCTTTCACAAATGATGATTGCAGGAAGAGAAGACCTTGCAATACTGCCTGAGCCTTTTGTGACAATAGTGCTTGATAAAAATCCTGAAACTTTTATCGCTTTCGATATCGAACAGGAGTGGAAAAAAGTCCAGGAAGGCAGTCCAATGCCCATGTCCTGCGTAGTAGTAAAATCCGGGCTTGCTGATAATAATAAGGAAGCTGTTGAAACATTTTTAAATCTCTATGAAGAAAGTATTGACTGGGTTAACAGCAATGCAGCAGCTGCTTCAGAACTGGTGGAAAAGAATGAAATAGGTATGGATGCAAAAACTGCGCAACAGGCCATTCCACGTTGCAATATAAAATTTACTGATATTTCCCAGGCGAAAGAAATAGTGCAGGATTATCTACAGACAATACTGGATTTTTCTCCGGAGGATGTGGGAGGAAAAATCCCTGATGAAAACTTCTATTTTTAAAAAAGAAATATTTTATACAATAATATCTTTTTTATTGCTCCTGGCATTATGGAAGATAATATCACTCATTGTAGGTTCAGAAATCATATTCCCTTCCCCGGAAAGCACATTTATCAGTTTAGTTGATCTTGTAAAAACCGGGGGGTTTTTCCTCACAATATTTGCTTCACTGATAAGGGGGATGGCAGGGTTTGTAATTTCTTTGATTCTCGGCACAATTTTCGGTTTTATTGCAGGGTTTAATAAAATCTTTTACAGGATCTTTGAGCCCTTCCTTGTATTAATAAGGACAACACCGGTAATGTCTGTAATACTTTTAGCGCTGATATGGTTTAGAGCCAGTAATGTCCCTATATTTGCAAGTTTTTTAATGTCATTTCCTATTGTATGCACAAATGTCATAGAAGGGATAAAAAATATAGACACAAAACTTATAGAAATGGCAAAAGTCTATAAAATAGGAAGATACAGGATAATCATGGAGATATACCTGCCTTCAATCATGCCCTTCTTAATGGCTGCTATTTCGACATCATTCGGTATAGGATGGAAAGTGGTTATTGCCGCAGAAGTTTTAAGCCTGCCTGAATTTGCAATAGGCACAAGCTTGCAGACTTCAAAGACATACCTTAATATTGATGAAGTATTTGCATGGACAATAGTGGCAATAATAATGGGTTACACTTTTGAAAGGCTTATAAGACTTTTAGAAAAGAAAGCATTTAAATGGAAGAAGGAAAATGTCACTGGCTATTAGGCATCTAAAAAAAAGTTACCCGCAAATTGCAGTCTTTGAAGATTTTAGCCTCACTTTAAGGGAGAATATGATAACCTGTATTCTTGGGCCTTCGGGAATAGGAAAGACTACATTACTGAATATCATAACCGGAATAAGCCCACCCGACAGCGGTGATATATCTGACTTTAGCAATAAGACTTTTTCATATATATTCCAGGAGCCCAGGCTGCTTAAATGGAAGACAGTTTATGAAAACATCAATTTCGTATTGAGGGATATCTACCCTTTACAAAAATCCCATGAAATATCCGAAAAGTATATTGATATTGTAGGATTATCTGAATTCAGGCATTACTATCCGGGACAGATAAGCGGCGGCATGGAGCAGAGAGTCTCAATCGCCAGGGCTTTTGCCTATCCGTCAGATATCCTCATTATGGATGAACCATTTAAAAGCCTTGACCATAAACTTAAAAAAACTCTTATGGGTGCATTTATCCAGCTATGGGAATCAGATAAACGGACGGTGATTTCTGTTACCCATGATTCTGAAGAAGCAGCCTATATCGGCAATGATATTTTTATTCTCGAGGAAAGTCTTCCGGCAAGAATCAAAAAAGAAATGAGTGTTGATATAGACCAGAAAGAAAGGTTATCTGATTATAATTCCATAAGGCAGATAAAAAGGACACTAATTGAAAGCCTCTAATAGAATCTTATAAGCTCCCCCGGGCCAACCATATTCCTTTAAACCTGTATTATGTTTATGCGCTCCTATTAATTCTGTCGGCAATATTTTACTGATATCTTTGACAGTCTCTTTATTTATTTATCAGTTCCACATTTAACATATGCGTTGAACAACTAATGCAGGGGTCATACGCCCTGATAAGCATCTCGCATGCAAGCCTTATTTCATCTTCTGATTGTTCTATTATTGCGGGGACAAGCGCTGCCAGGTCATTCTCGATATTAGCATAATTCATGTTTGTCGGAATAATGAGGTTAGCTTTTGAAATCCTGCCATCGCTGTCATAAGTATAATCATGGATCAAAAGACCCCTGGGAGCTTCAACTGCGCCTACTCCCCTGCCTGCTTTTGCTTTTACTTCCACCATTGATTTGCTTTCATCAAGACCTTCTTCAAGTAGCTTATCGATAAGTTTTATGCTGTCATCGACACAATGTACTATTTCAACAAACTGCGCGATATTATTCATGAAAGTGTTGTAGCAAGGCACGGACAGACCAAACTCTTGCCAATAAGTCTTTGCATTGTCTGAAAGCTGTGAAAAATTATTGTTTATCCTTGCAAGGGAACCTACCATATAGGAGTCCCTTGAGGCTCGGCAATGTTTGCCTGTTGAATGCTGTACTACGTTTTCAACTAGCTTTGTAAGATAATCCTGGGGTTTTATTGTCCAACCATCAGTTGATTTTATATCCCCTGAATACAGCGCATAGTCCTCATTATTGGAAATGCTGATATATTCTGTCTCCCTTTCAAATTCCGGTATTTTTAAAGTCTTAAGGACTTTTAATGAAGTCTCAAGATCAGGATAGAGTGAGATAAGCATGTCCTTTGCTCTTAAAAGGTCTTCTTCCGTAGGAATTTTTGTAAACCCTCCTACAACCGTAGTGATAGGATGGACCGCTCTTCCGCCTATTATCCTTACTATCTCATTTGCGATTTTCTTCATATTTACTGCAATATTCACTACGTCAGGATGTGTCTTTATAAGAGGCACAACGCTTCCAACACCAAGGAAATCTGGCGCAGCAAGAAAGTACACGTGGAGACAATTGCTCTGGGTGCATTCATGGTGATTGATAAGCTTTCTTAGCTTTAAAGTCTGGTCAGTAACTTTAACCCCAAGCGCATCTTCAGTTGCCTGGATTGAAGAAAAAGTGTGAGCCACTGAACAAATGCCGCATATCCTGGATGTAATATGGGATGGTTCCGTATATTTTCTTCCCACAAGCATTGCTTCAAAAAACCTTGGCGATTCAGGTATCCTCATCTGAAGTTTCTCGATTTTTTTATTCTTAACATCAAGAACCAGGTCGCCATGGCCTTCTACTCTTGGAAGAGGGGATACTTCTATATTTAAATTAGTTGCCATTTATTGACCTCCGAATTATTTAGATTTTTGTTCTAATTTCACACATGCATTATAAAGGTTAAAGCCTTCCATAATATCCTCGACTGTCAAGCCGTACTGTTCAAGAAGATCTTTCTGGGCATTTATATTCGGATCATCTATGGAGCCCCTGCAGGCCTCACATCCGGATTTTACGCTGGGACACCTGGCATTGCAGCCAGCTCTTGCAACAGGACCCATGCAGGAAATTCCGAATTCATAAAGGCACGTGTTTCCAAGCCGTTTGCACTCGACACATACAGGATAACTGGATATTTCTGGTGTCTTGCCTACTATAAGGGACCTGACAATATCTACTATCTCAGACCTTGTAGGGGGGCATCCCCTTGCATAATAGTCCACTTTTACATAATCACTTATGGGTTTTGTATCTATTGCATCTATCCAGTCTTTTTTATCCCCGTATACCAGTACCTTGGCTTTTTCTGTACCATATATGTTTTTAAGACAATTCAAACCGCCAGTACATGCGCATGCGCCAACTGCTATTATTATCTTTGCGACCTTACCAATATGCTCAAGCCTTTCCACATCGTGCATAGTTGAAACTGAGCCTTCTATAAGAGCGACTTCATATGTATCGCTATGTTCAGAAATCGCCTCAGTAAAATGCACTATATCAACAGCATTTATAAAATCCAGAAGCTGGTCTTCAAGATTCAACACTTCCAGCTGACAACCGCCACATCCTGTCAATCCAAAAATCCCTACTTTAGGCTTACCCATTTATATTGCCTCCTTAAGATTCTTTATTTCCCAAAGGCTGAATACCGGTCCGTCAACACATGAAAGCTTATCGCCTATATGGCAATGGTTGCATTTTCCAACGCCGCATTCCATTCTCCGCTCCAGGGAAAGAAAAATATTTTCAGGTTTATAATGCTTCTCTTCAAGTTCAATGATAACGAATTTATACATTACCGGGGGTCCGCATACAACAACGTAAGTGTCCTCCGGATCATATTTCAATCCCGGGATAAGATTTGTACAGACACCCACAGATTCTTTCCAGTTCTCATCCGGACGGTCAACAGTCAATTGCACCTCGATGTCGCCTCTCTTTTTCATTTCGGCTATTTCATCCCTGTAAAGGAAACTCTGCGGTTCCACGCATCCATAAATCAATGTAAGATCTTTATAGCTTGCCCTGTCCTCTAATATACATTTCAGTAGCGACCTGACAGGAGCCATTCCCAGACCGCCGGCTATTATTACTACGTTGTGCCCCATCATCTTATCATATGGGAATATTCCATTACCGAATGGGCCTCTTATGCCCACTTTTGAGCCCGCCCGAAGCCTGTGAAGTGCTCCCGAGACACTGCCTATATTCCTGATGCAGAGCTCAAAAAAGTCTTTTTCGTTTGGAGATGAAGGTATAGAAAAAGGAGCCTCGCCTACCCCAAATACCGTAAGCTCCACAAACTGCCCCGGAAGGAAATTGAACTTCTTGCTCTTAACCGGATCATCGAACTTTAAAGAAAACTGCTTCTCTGTCGGAGTGAGTTCTTTTATATCTGTAATGGTAGCTATGTCCGGAACATACAATGAATCATGTTTATTTTTTTGGGTCATTTCCATTACCATCTTTAAATGCTCACCTCTTCCTTGATTGCATTGATATCTTCATAAATATTGATTTTTGCAAGACATGTTTCCACACATCTGCCGCAACCCACACAGGAATATGCGCCAAACTTATCTACAAAAGTTTTTAGTTTACACCTGTATCTCTGTTTCAGCCTGTTTGCTCTGGAAGGTCTGAAATTATGGCCGCCTGCAACCAGTCCATAGTCAGGTATCATGCATGAGTCCCATTCCCTTGACTTTATTCCTGTTTTTAAGTCAAGCCTCATATCATCCCTTACATTGAAGCAGAAACATGTAGGGCATACAAGATTGCATGACCCGCAGGAAAAGCATGATTTTGCTATTTTATCCCATAGCCGGGTACTGCCATAAACAACCTCAAAATTATCATAAAAACTTTCAATCTCAACTTTAACCTTGAATTTTTTTCTGTATTCCTCCATAAATCTATCATATTCAGAGAAATCGGCAGCAGTAACTTCCGCAGATGCTCTTGAATACTTTGCTAGCAATTCTGCGCCCCTTGGAGTGCCTACCCTGATAAAATATTTATCCGGAAGTTCTGACATAAAAAGGTCAAATCCGGATTTTGCATATTCCGCACCCATTTTAAGAGCGAAATTTGTTTCTGCGGGCTCACTATCCATACCAATGACTATCAGATTATTTCTTTTTGCAATGTAGTTGTCATCAATAAAATCAGTTGTAAAGAGCCTGTCTAAAAAGTTCATCCCGTTCAGGTCCCAGGCATTTATGCCAAAAAGTATTATTTCTTCACTTTTGACAATTGGAAGTACTTCGATTTTTTCGTTAATCTTATAATTTATCAGCTCTTCTGTAGAAGGAAATAATAATTTTTTTGCTGGGGGCAGTGTTGTCCTTTTATAATTTGTGTCAACTTCACTTAAATCCTTAATTGGAACAAAATCATGTACTGCTTCATTTCTCTTTTTTGGACCAATCAGTTTGTAATCAGATACCAATCCTGATAAAAAGTCCTTATAATCCTTCTTGTCCAAAACCTTATATAGCATCTGGTTCCCTTTCGTCTTACTCTTATTAAGAGATATATTTTAAGCAAAAATTTTAACAATTCATAGAACGCAAAACAGGAACCCTGCATTTATTATGCTGCTAATTGCGCTTTGCATGCTTGTTCCTGATTATTTGAAAAAATAAAATCCCAATGTATAGTTTTTTATGATGTACGATTATTATACGAAAACCCTTTATCTAATGAATTCTTCAACCTTTGCAATCAGCTGATCCGGTTTTATTGTCTTTTCGAGGACAGCTTTTACGGGCAGCCACGTACTGTCAGGTTCAAAACCAAAAGCCAGGTTCATTTTTTCCCTTATGCCTGTTATCATTATTACCGGAATAGATTTTAATACATCGTCCTTTGGCAGTTCCCTTGAAACTTCAAAACCTTCCGTATTCTTTGTCATCATTACATCAAGAATTATGAGATTGGGCACAATCTCTTTAGCCTTTTTAATTCCTTCAGCGCCATCAGGAGCCCATTCTACGATATAGCCCCGCGCTTCAAGCACCATTCTTATGGAATCTACAAAATCAGGGTCATCATCAATGATTAATATCTTCTTTTCACCCATTAAAACATCCTCCTGTAAAATAAAACTGACTGTATAATTTCTCTTAATAAGATACTAGATTAATTTATTTAAAACAATCTATAATGCAATATTTTTTATTTTTTTTTATTTTCTACCCATTTATATAAATCCATAAAAAACTTTTTTATAAAAATCCGTTCACCTGAGTTCCGGGGGTTTTTAATATAGTTTCAGTCTAATTTCCTGAATCTTCAACCTTCAGGTTACCCACTATCTCAGTTATTTTTTTTGTGGTCAGTTTCTCAAAGACTTTATCATTTATCATCATTACCGGAGCCAGGCCACAACAGCCAAGGCAGTACTTTGCCTCAATAGTAAACAGCCCGTCCGGGGTCGTCTCATTAAGTCCGATATCCAGTATCTCTTTTAATTTATTTAACACTCTTTTCGATCCTTTTACGTAGCAGGCTGTTCCCAGACAAACTGATACCACATATTTACCGCGGGGTTTTAATGTAAAATAATGGTAGAATGTTACTATTCCCCATATTCTTGCTGTAGGTATCCCCATGTGGGTGCTTATAGTGTCAATAGCTTCATCACTTATGTACCCGTATATTTCCTGCGCTTTATGCAGGATAGACATCAGCGCAGCATTGTAGTAGCCTCTTTCATGTTTGGTATTTATATAATTTACCAGCTCTTCTTTCATTTCACTATCCTGGCCGATTGGATCCTGTGCGATAACTCTTTCCATTTCTCACCTCATTATTTCTAAAATTATTTATTTATTTATTTTTCCATGGCTATTTTCTATAGATCCCCTGTGGGTATTTTTTTGTATAGTTAGTGTGCAGGATCTTATGAGATTTTGGACCAAGGGGTCTTTCAAAGAATTCCTTGTAAATCCTCTGTATTTCAGGATTTTCATGGCTCCTTCTTATCGTCTTGCTTCTGTCAAGACTATAAAGCACACTGGCACGTTTCTTTAGGAGTTCCTCGTCAAGCGCCACATACTCTGAACCTGCATAAGGCTGGCCTCCGCCATTTATGCATCCTCCCGGACACGACATGACTTCTATGAAGTGATATCTTGAAGGATCTCTTTTAACTATATCAAGAATAGCATTTGCATTCCCGATTCCATGCGCAACTGCAACTCTTACTTCCTTATCACCCATTTTGACTGTTGCTTCTTTTATTCCCTTAAATCCCCTTATATCATTAAATTCTATATCTATTATTGATTCCCCCATATATAGCTCATAAGCAGTCCGAAGCGCTGCCTCCATAACTCCACCCGTGACGCCAAAAATCGTTGCTGCGCCGCTTGAAAAGCCGAACAAATTGTCGAATTCTTCGCCTTCTGTCTTTGTAAGATCAATTCCTGCGGATTTAATCATCCATGCTATTTCCCTTGTGGTCACAACTATGTCCGTTAATCTATTGCCGTCTAATTGCAATTCTTCTCTTTCTGCTTCATATTTTTTAGCTGTGCACGGCATTATGGCAACGCTTAAGATATCTGCCGGATCTATGCCTCTCTTTTTAGCATAATATGTTTTTAAAACTGAACTCTGCATGCTCATTGGGGATTTACATGTCGAAATATTCGGGATGATATCGGCATGGAATTGCTCTGCATATTTTATCCATGCTGGAGAACACGATGTTATCATCGGAAGGACTCCATTATTTGTCAGCCTGTCCAGGAATTCGTATCCTTCCTCCATTATTGTCAGGTCTGCGCTGAATTGTGTGTCAAAAACCAGGTCAAAACCCAGTTTCCTCAGAGCTGCTACTGTCTGTTTTTCCATATTAGTCCCGGCAGGAAGCCCAAAGGCTTCGCCAATTGCAGCTCTTACCGCAGGCGCAACCTGGACGATCTTTAATTTTTTATCATCTGATAAGGCCCTGAAAAGCTCGACCGTATAATATTTTTCTGAAAGAGCCGCGGTCGGACAAACATTAATACACTGTCCGCAATTTATGCATACTGAACTGTTAATGGGGGCATTGTATGCAGTCATTACAACGCTATCGAACCCCCTGTTTGCATAATTTATTGCATTTACACCCTGTATCTCACTACAAAGCCTCACGCATCTTCCGCAGAGAATGCATTTGTTTGGATCCCTTGAAATGGAGGGTGATGAAAGATCTATATCATATTTTTTCTTTTCACCTGTAAAATGCCTCTTTTTAATACCAATCGATCTTGCAATTGCCTGAAGTTCGCAGTTTCCGTCTCTTTCACATGTGTTGCAATCAATTGGATGGTTATCAAGAAGCAGTTCCAGAAGATCTCTCCGGGCTTTACGGAGTTCGGCCGTATTTGTTTTTATCTTCATGCCTTCTGAGACTTTTGCAGTACAGCTTGTAACATAATTTCTTGAACCTTCGACTTCTACTATGCATATCCTGCAGGCACCTTCAACTGAAAGCTTTGGGTGGTAGCAAAGCCTTGGAATATAAAAACCTATATTATCCAATGCCTTCATTATTGTTTGTTCAGATCCGACTGAATATTCTTTATTGTTTACATTAATTGTAACATTACCATTCATTATTCTTTTTCCTCCTTGTCGCATCTCAGGCAATGCTTTGCTTCGCACACTGCCGCAGTCATTGAAAATCCAAGCTCTGTCTCACTGAAATTGTTTATCCTTTCAGCTACCTCAAGCATGGGCATCTCAAACCTTTGTAAATTCTCTATCTCTTCTTCTGACATTTCTATAAGCGGAACGTCTGCTGCCGGTTTTGTAACACTATAATTTCTTACCATGGGTTGTCCCTGTAAATATTTGTCAATCATTTCCGCAGCTATTTTTCCATGAGCCATTGCTTCTGTTACTGTTTTTGGACCAAGGACAACATCACCCCCTGCAAATATACCGTTAATGCCCGTATATAGTGTTTCTTCATCCACTTCAACAGTGCTCCATTTTGAAAGACTGATCTGTCCGGTTGTCCCGCTGACTGTGATTGCGCCTATGTCTGGTTCCTGGCTGATTGCAGGGACAAGAGTATCAATATCTACCATGAATTCGGACCCCTGGACTGGAACCGGCCTCCTCCTTCCGCTTTTATCCACATCTCCGAGCTCCATCCTGATACATTCAAGTTGTTTGACCATGCCTCTTTGGCCAATTACCTTAACAGGTGCAGTAAGAAACTGGATATCTATGCCTTCCCTTAAAGCTTCGTCCACTTCTTCCTCCCAGGCAGGCATCTCACTCTTTGTCCTCCTGTAAAGCAGCACGACTTTCTTACCCAACCTGTTTATTGTCCTGACTGCATCTATTGCTGCATTTCCTCCGCCGATTACAGCGACTTTTTCCCCTATCTCGACTTTCCTGCCAAGATTTATTTCCCTTAAGAGGTCCACAGCATCTATAACCCCTTTTAAATCTTCTCCGGGTATTTCAAGTTTCAGGCCTTTGTGGGCACCTGCAGCTATAAATATTGCCTTGAAATCTTTTTTTAAATCATCAAATTTTATGTTTTTACCTATTTCTGTATTTAATCTTATTTCTATATCAAGCTTTTTAAGGTTTTCTATTTCAAAATCAAGCAATTCTTTTGGAAGCCTGTACTGAGGGATTGCCACTGCAAGCATGCCTCCTGCCACTGGAAGTTTTTCAAATATCGTAACTTTGTATCCTGAAATGGCAAGGTTATATGCGCAAGTCAGGCCTGCCGGACCTGAACCTATTACAGCTATTTTCCCTTCTTTTTTATCTGCAGTTGCCATGGGGAATGCTGTCTTATTTTCTATAGCGTAATCAGTTAGGAACCTTTTAAGCTCCCTTATTGAAATCGGTCTGTCTATATCGCCTCTCCTGCATTTGCTTTCGCATGGATGATGGCAGACCCTCCCGCAGATTATGGGAAGAGGGTTTTCGCTGTAAAGAATATTTACAGCTTCTTCGATTCTTTCCTGCGCTATCAAACCAATATATGACGGTGCGCCGCTTCCGCCAAGGAAGCATGCATGCTGGCACGGTGATGATATTATGCCTTTACAAACGGCAGCTGGACATTTTTTGTATTTTACATGAGCATCGTATTCATTTTTAAAGTAACGCATTGTCGTAAGAACAGGATTAGGCGCAGACTGGCCAAGTCCGCAAAGTGAAGTCTTTTTAATAAGGTTTGCAAGTCTTTCCAGCATCTCTATATCTGATTCTTCGCCATCGCCGGATGTGATCTTTGTAAGGATCTCAAGCATCCTTTTTGTACCTTCCCTGCACGGAGTACATTTTCCACAGGATTCATTCTGGGTAAATTCAAGAAAATACCTTGCGACATCTATCATGCAGTCATCTTCATCAAGCACTATCATCCCGCCTGAACCCATTATTGAACCAAGAGCATTAAGCGAATCATAATCCACTGGAGTGTCTAAAAATTCTTGCGGTATGCATCCTCCTGAAGGTCCTCCGGTAAGCACCGCCTTGAATTTCTTCCCGTCCTTTATTCCACCGCCAATATCATAAATTATCTCTCGAAGGGTAATGCCCATCGGGACCTCAATGAGTCCAGTGTTATTGACCTTGCCTGCAAGCGCAAAGACTTTGGTTCCCTTGCTGTCTTTGGTTCCGATTGATGCAAAACTTTCATAACCGTCAAGTATAATAACGCCTATATTTGCAAACGTCTCTACATTATTGATAAGCGTAGGCTTACCCCACAACCCGCTAACAGAAGGGTAAGGAGGTTTAGTCGTCGGTGTTCCCCTGCCTCCTTCAATTGAATGAATAAGCGCTGTTTCCTCACCACAGACAAACGCCCCCGCGCCAAGCACCAGCTCTACATCAAAATCATATCCTGTGCCAAGTATATTATTTCCAAGTAAACCGTATTGTTTGGCATCGCTGATTGCTTTCCTTAGCCTGTCGATAGCAAGGGGATACTCTGCCCTGATATAGACAAAACCTTTCTTTGCACCTATTGCATAACCTGCTATTATCATACCTTCAAGCACGATATGGGGATCCCCTTCAAGCGCGCTCCTGTCCATAAAAGCTCCCGGATCACCTTCATCAGCATTGCAGATAATATATTTTTCAGTTTCCTGTTCATCTGCGACAAGCTTCCATTTCAAACCAGTGTTAAAACCGCCGCCGCCCCTGCCTCTAAGACCTGATTTTGAGACTTCTGCTATTACCTGCTGGGGAGCATACTCGGTCAATACTTTTGCAAGCGCTTCATACCCCCTGACAGAAAGATAATCTTCCATGCTTTCGGGATCAATGATGCCGCAGTTTCTGAGAGTGATTCTTTTTTGTTTTTTAAAGAAATCGACATTTCCAAATACGAACCTGGACCTGTCAGTAAGCATAAAAGGATCGGTCGCCAATTCTTCCGTCCGCTCTGCAGATTTTGCGCTGCCTTCAATAAGATGCTCCCTTATTATTTCTTTTACTTTTTCACTGTTTACATTTATGTATTTGAAAGGAACTTTTCCCTGCTCGAGCACTTCAACCGTTGGTTCAAGGTTACACCTTCCTGCGCATCCCTTCTGCTTTAATTGTATGTCCGTTATTTTATTTCCCTCGATTTCTTTCTGGAAAGTGTCCCATACCTCTTTGCTCCCTGCAGCAATCTCACAGGTGGACATGCCGACATATATCCTGGTGGATGAAAGCAACCCATTCCCGATAAGTCTCTGGATAGCTTCCTGTCGGATACTTTTCAGATTTTCCATAGCTGTTATCATTTCTAAACCCTTTCTATCTCAAAAATAAATTCATTTCCATCTTCATGCATTTCATGCCATATGCTGCCGCCAAGATTTTTTATTATGTCATAAATTATAAAGAGCCCCAGGCCCGTACCTTTTATTCTTCTGTGCTGTTCGGCATCTATCCTTGAAAATTTTTTAAAAAGTTTTTGCCTGTCTTCCTCTCTTATAGACACTCCGCTATTAAAAACACTGAACCTGGCCATCTTTTCAAAAGTTTCAGCTTTTATAATTATGGACCCTCCCGTAACACCATATTTTATTGCATTACTTACAAGGTTATTGAAAACAGTTAAAAGAAGGTTCCTGTCTGTACTGATAACCATTCCTTCCGGTATCCGGTTATCAAAAATCATCCTGCTTTCATATATCTCAGAAAGAAAAGCATCTTCTACTTCATTTATGATATCTTCATTTATATTGACTTCCATCTTTCTAACAGTCAATTTGCCTTCCTGTATGCGCGATATATCAAGGAAGTCTTTAATGGTTGATTCGAGCCTTTTCAGGTTCCTTATGGTTGTCTCAATGCTTGCCCTTTGCTTGAAATTCAACATTCCAAGAAAACCGTCCCTTATTGAATAAACACACATTATCGTTGAACCAAGGATCCCCTTAAGCTCATGCGAAACAAACTCAAGAGTATTCAAACCTCCAAACCCATCTTCGCTATTATAATTTGCAGGTTTGTTGATAGTTTCTCTCTTTTTAAATTCAACCTGGTACTTGCCTAGATTTATTCTCATTTTTTGCTGTTTCACCTTAAACTTATAAAAAATAAATTTTGGAATGACCTGTTGACAGGCCGTTTTACGTTAACATATTTGTAACATTTTTGTAACTTCATAAAAATTAAGTTATCTTAGCATTATAAAGCAATTAAAGCAATAAAAAAATTGAAATTTGTAATAAGTTTGTAACAGTATTTAAGAATAAAAAAACTTGTTATTTAATCTCTGTTTACAAAAGAAAAAAGAATTATAAGAGAGTAAGGGGCATCAATTGAAACCGGGTAAATAATTTTTATTTTCTATATTTTTCTTTTATTAAGAAGTTCCCTGAGCAGGCTCATCCATACAGAAAAGCCTTCTTTAGTCTTGCATGAAAGATTAATTAACCCTGCACCGCTATTAAGCTCCCTGGCCTTACTTTCAAAAAAAGTATAATTAAAATCACTGTAAGGCATCAGATCTATTTTGTTAAGGATGACAAGGTTAGTCCTTATAAAGGCTTTGGGATATTTTACAGGTTTGTCATCTCCTTCACTGACAGAGGAAAGAAGTATCCTGAAATCCTCACCCAGGTCAAAGCCCACGGGACAAATGAGGTTTCCGACATTTTCAATAAATATAAGGTCAAGTGCGCCAATTCTTAACTTTTCAACAGCTTTTGCTACCATTGAAGCATTAAGGTGGCATGTTCCTCCGGTGTTTATCTGTACCACATCATCTACCAGATTTTTTATTTTTTCAGAATCGTGGGTCGAGGAAATATCGCCTTCAATTACTCCAATATTGAACTCGTCTTTTGCCTGTCTTATTGTCTCCATTATGAAGGAAGTCTTTCCTGCTCCCGGAGCAGACAATATATTGATGACAAATGTATTATTATTTGCAAAAAGCAACCTGTTGGATTCAGCTTCTTCCTTATTGTATTGCAGCACATTTTCAATTATCTCGATTTTCATTTTTCTCCTTTTTTAATATTAACGGTAAAAGATTCTACTATTATTTTCATTTTTTTTCATTATTATATTTTTGTTCTTTTTAAATTATAATTTAATCTTAACCAGAAGCTGTAAGAGCTTTTTGATTATTAAGAAAATGATATGAAAAGGAAGAATAATGGTCAATGTGCTGCCTTTTAATGGATTGCGTTTCAATACTGAAAGAATAAAAGATATGTCTAAAGTCATCGCTCCGCCATATGATGTCATCTCTGCAGATCAGGATAAATATCTTAAGACCCTGGACCCATTTAATATAGTTCACCTTACACTACCTGAATCAGGCAATGATTTTAATAAATATGAGTCTGCGGAAAAGAAACTATCGGATTGGATATCAAAAGAAACCCTGGTATTTGACAGCAAGCAGAGTTTTTATATTTTTGAAGAAAGTTTTTCTGAGGACGGTATTAATAAAAGCTTTACCGGACTTATAGGGTTGCTGAAAGTGGAGGAATATGGTGCAGGCGGGATTTTAAGGCATGAAAAGACCCTTTCCAAACCAAAAGAAGACAGGCTTAAGCTTCTTACTGCGTGCAGGACAAACTTCGAGTTTATCTATACTATTTATAATGATAGCGATAATAATATTGGGCAAATCATTGACATGCAAAAAAACAGTCCAGCTCTTCTAAAAACTGATGCAGATTACGACAGAAGCCTTAAATTTAGATTCTGGAGTATCCAGGATGATGAAGTTATTTCAAAAATCACAGACATGATGAGATCAAAGACACTTCTTATTGCAGATGGACATCACAGATATGAGACGTCAAGGCTTTACAGGGAATCAACCCTAACGAATAAGCGGGCTTCATGGACTTCAGAAATTTCCAGCCCTGAAGATTATATACTGACTCTTTTCGTATCATCAAACCAGAAAGAAATATCGATTCATCCGACCCACAGGTTAATAAAATTCAAAAGCAAAATCGATCCTTCTGATTTTACAGGAAAAATAGGCAGGTATTTCAATATTGAAAAGATAAAACCTGAAGCATCAACTATTGAACAGGCAATGAAAAAATCAGTTCTTTCCGGACAAAAGAGCTTTTGTGTATGCCTTGATGCCCAGACATGTTACTTTGCAGTATTTAATACAGAAATTGAGAGCGCTTACAGGGCCTTTAACCTCTACGAAGAGCCTTTTGACAGGGAATTTGAGTACCTGGATGTTAATATACTTCACAAGTTAGTGCTGACTGGCCTTCTTTCCGGCTACGAGATTGAGGATATCAAGTTCTTGCATACTGTAAATGAGGTTTTTAAAAATCTTGCCAGCAGCAACACTGTTGCAGATTCTATCGCAGGGTTTATCTTAAATGCGCCCCAGATAGATACAGTTGAAAGTCTTTCTATTAAGGGAATGATAATGCCACAAAAATCTACCTATTTTTATCCTAAACCTTGCAGCGGACTTGTTATGTATAAGTTTGATAATAGTTATTGAAAAAATATAAGTTTTGTTAACCAAGCCTGCTTTCAAGATCGGAAAGTTCTGTTAAAAGTTCGGCGGGTATCCTGCCCCCGAACCTCTCATAAAAGCCCCTGATATCCCCGGCTTCAGAAAGCCATTCTGACTTATCGACTTTTAAGAGCTCTTCCATGTCTGCATCTGAAATATCAAGGCCCTCGAGGTCAAGGTCTTTTATGAAAGGAATATAACCAATGGGTGTTTTTTCAGCTTCAGCCTCTGAAAAGCATCTTTTTATAACCCACTCAAGGACCCTGAGATTGTCACCAAATCCGGGCCAGAGGAAATTACCTTTGTTGTCTATCCTGAACCAGTTCACATGGAATATCCTGGGCTGGTTTTTTAATTCTTTTCCTAACTTTATCCAGTGCGCAAAGTAATCACCCATGTTGTAACCGCAGAATGGTATCATTGCCATTGGATCCCTCCTTACAGTTCCCTGTGCACCGTATTGTGCTGCAGTTATTTCTGAAGCCATAATAGAACCTGTAAATACTCCATGCTGCCAGTTAAATGATTCATATATCAGCGGAGCCAGGTGCGCCCTTCTACCGCCGAAAATTATTGCTGAAATAGGCACACCGTCAGGGCTGTCCAGGAACGGCGATGCTGTGGGGCACTGTTTTATCGGTGCGGTGAACCTGCTGTTAGGGTTAGCTCCCTTTACAGGATCTCCGTTTTCGTCTTTTGTCTGCGGAGTCCATGGTTTTCCAGTCCAGTCTATGCCCTTTTCCGGAACCGGCCCATCTGCGCCTTCCCACCAGACTGTCCTATCTTCCTTTAAGAGGATATTGGTATATATAGTATTTTTCTGCATTGTTGTAATCGCATTTGCATTAGTCCTGCTGTTTGTACCGGGTAAAACCCCAAAAAATCCTGATTCCGGGTTGATAGCCCAGAGTGACCCGTCCTGTTTTACACGCATCCATGCAATATCATCCCCAACTGTCCATATTTTATAGCCTTTTTTCTTCATTGCATCCGGCGGTATGAGCATTGCCAGGTTAGTTTTGCCGCATGCGCTTGGAAATGCAGCAGCTATATAGGTCGTCTTGCCGTTTGCATCTTCAATACCGATTATAAGCATATGCTCTGCAAGCCATCCCTCATTTCTGCCCAGGAAACTTGCAATACGCAGTGAAAGGCATTTTTTCCCCAGAAGGACATTTCCACCATAACCTGATCCCACACTCCAGATAGTATTATCGCGCGGAAAATGCAGTATGAGCCTCCTGTTTATATCAAGTTCCGCTTTGGAATGCAGACATTTTGTGAACTGGCCTTTTTCGCCAAGGTATCTCAATACTGCATCTCCGGCCCTGGTCATTATGAGCATGTTCAGTACTACATAAATGCTATCAGTAAGCTCAACGCCTATCTTGGAAAACTCTGAGTTTATGGGGCCCATGGAAAATGGTATAACATACATGGTCCTTCCAGTCATAGAGTTTTTAAAAATTTCACCGGCTTTCAAATATCCTTCATCAGGATGCATCCAGTTATTCGAAGGTCCTGCTTCTTCCTTGTCAGGAGTGCATATAAATGTGAGGTGCTCCGTCCTTGCAACATCATTTATTGCGGTCCTGTGATAGATGCAGCCTGGTAGTTTTTTCTGGTTTAACTCAATTAACTCCCCTGTCTTAAACCCTTCTTTTTCCAGCTGTTTTTTCTGTTTTTCTGAACCATCTATCCACACTATCCTATCCGGATTGCACATTTTTGCCATTTCAAGAACCCATTTTACCAGTTCCTTATGATTGACTTTCACATCCACCTCCAAAATACTTTTAATGTTTTTTTTCTCTTTTTGCAACAAGTTCTTCAAATACAGCCACTGTATCCCTGATGCTGTTATTCCAGGAAAAAACCTCTTCGACCCTTTTTTTGTTCATCCCCCCAAGCTTTTTTGCTTCTTCAGGATTTTCTATTGCCCATAGCATCTTTTCAGCAAGATTTTCTATTATGTCATCAGGGGCATATATGCCACCGTTGCCAAGAAACTTGCGGTTATTCTTGGAATCAAAACAAACCACAGGCAGGCCTGCCCCCATATAGTTAATGACCTTGCCGCTTGCTTCCCCGGCTTTATCGATTTTTGGTTCAACTGCGACATCGCTGATTAACAAGTAATCCGGCAGGTCAAAATAATCAACCATGCCTGTCAGATGGACATTGAAACCAATATTCAGTTCTTTAATCCTCTTTTCTGTTTCTTCGACCGGATAACCCACTATCAAAAAATGTATATCCTTCCTTTTTTCAAGAACCACCGGTATAGCTTCAACAAGATTCCAGATACCCTTAGCTGCAAGAAGAGCGCCTGTAAAAATTATAAGCGGCGCATCTTCCGGAATTCCAAGCTCTGTTTTGAATCCTTTTTTAGGGTTCTTGTTAAAAAAGTCTGTGTGCACTCCATCAATTACGACTTTTACTTTTTCAGGATTTATTCTGAACCTGTTTTTCATAATATCTCCATTGGAGACAGAGCTGCATATAAAAAAGTCCGGTAATTTACATATAAATTTTTCAAGATTGTGAAAGAACCATCTTACAACCCTGTTGCCTGTCCAGTAAAAAGTGGTCAGCTCTGATGTAAGGCTGCCCTGTACGTCAAAAACCAGAGGGACTTTCCCGAAAGTCAGTAGATACTTGACAAGTCCTCCTACAAAAGCTCCCTCATGCAGATGACCATAAATTATTTGAGGCTTTTCTTTTAAATACACAGAAGCTGACTTAAAAAACAGGAGAATGTCTAAATAAAATTTATGCGGCGATGGTCCGGCTTCAAGTTTTCTGTACCATGGAATGTTGATTATTCTCCTTATATCAAGCCCTTTAAGATCACGTCCATTGTGGTAAGTCACTATAATATTGTAGTAATTATTATTCTTCAGGGCAGCCATCTCACCAAGTATGCGCATATGGCACCCCCGGTCTGCAAAAAAAGGAGTTGGCACTATATTCAGGACTTTTATTTTCTTAGTTACTCCTTTAAGATCTTCCATTGATGCATATTCCCTTATTTAAAGTTTATACTTATTTATAAAGATTTAATAAATATTTAATTGATGTTTTATGGTTCTATAATTGAAATTAAACCAGAATTTTACGGATTTTTATATATGGTACCTTAATTATTATTAGAATATCATATTGGGATTTAAAAAAATACCCCTCAATAAACTGCTTATGTTTATTGAGGGGTATTAATTATTGATAAATTAATCAGATTTTTTATTCTAAAACATACTGCTTCATATAATGACAGCTTCCAATTATAAGTTAGCTGGCGTCCTGTGGAGAACTGGTCAGCGTAACATTAAAATCAATATAGCCGCCATCCCTGTAAACCTTGACATTTACAGTATCACCAGGGTTATGCCTTATTACCTGCGCAAGCAGCTGGTACCTGTTCTCTATCTTTTTACCATCGAAT
>CAYGYY010000008.1:0-41622 GCA_964354265.1 uncultured Actinomycetota bacterium | reverse complement strand
TCGGGCTATTAACCCTACTACCTTCGTCCCCAATTGACAGAAGTTTACGATCCGAGGACCTTCATCCTTCACACGGTGTCGCTGCGTCAGACTTTCGTCCATTGCGCAATATTCCCTACTGCTGCCTCCCGTAGGAGTCTGGGCCGTATCTCAGTCCCAGTGTGGCCGACCATCCTCTCAGACCGGCTACCCATCATAGCCTTGGTAGGCCGTTACCCTACCAACAAGCTAATAGGACGCGGGCTCATCTTAAAGCGGAGGCCTTGCGGCTACCTTTACTATACAAATCATGTGAAAAGCATAGCATATTCGGTATTAGCACCTCTTTCGAGGAGTTATCCCAATCTTTAAGGCAGATTACCCACGCGTTACGCACCCGTTCGCCACTAGCTTTGAAAAAGTGTTGCCACTTTCTCATCGCCCGTTCGACTTGCATGTATTATGCACACCGTCAGCGTTAGTCCTGAGCCAGGATCAAACTCTCCATTTAAACTTGTAACTCATTGATAATTGCTCTTGCGAGCCTTTATCAACAAGTGTTGATCTGGTTAATTAAAAAAGAAATTACGTTTTAAGAAACGTTTCAGAACCCACACTATTTAGTTCTCAAAGAACATTGTTGCTGGAAAATCCAGAACATCTGTTTGCTTTATGCTCGCAGCACAATAACATCTCTGTTTTCCTTTGTCAATAAGAAATTGAAAAAAGAAGGAAAAAAACTTTGTGCCCCGAACACAGTTTTAAAATAATCTAACTCAATATCCCTATTGAGCGAAGAGTATTATATCACCTAGGGATATGAAGTCAATAGTATTTATGAAAAATCTATTTAAAGAATTTAGTTTAAACTCGTATTCTAAACTAAGTCTCCTTCCTCTTCAAGCTCAACTTCACCCATGATGTCCGACACTATCTTTTTAGAGGACGACTTCTGTTTTTTAAGGCTTTCTTTCCTGCCCAGCTCTTTTGTTATAATGTCTTTGTCGACAGCAGGCTTTTCTATCTGCATACCGCTGATATCCTGCCTGCCCTCCTGTTTTTTAAGGTCAGTCTTCTCCTTGATTTCAGTCTCTATCTTTAAAAGTATATCAGGGTTTTGCATGAGGAATACCTTGGCATTCTCCCTGCCCTGGCCTATCCTTTCCTCATTATAAGAGTACCATGAACCGCTTTTTATAATAACTCCGGTATCTGCCCCCAAATCTATTACACTTCCTTCCCTGGAAATGCCTTTGCCATACATTATATCGAATTCTGCGCTCTTGAACGGGGGCGCTACTTTGTTTTTAACGACCCTTACCCTTGTCCTTGAGCCAACTACTTCTGTGCCTTCTTTTATGTTGTCAATCTTGCGTATATCCAGCCTCACTGAGGAATAATATTTTAATGCCCTTCCACCCGGGGTCACTTCCGGATTTCCAAACATAACACCTATTTTTTCCCTTAGCTGGTTAATAAAAATAACAGCAGTATTTGTCTTGTTTACAACTCCTGTTATTTTCCTTAATGCTTTTGACATAAGCCTTGCCTGTAGTCCTACATGTATGTCTTCCATTTCGCCTTCCAGCTCAGCTTTCGGGACAAGCGCAGCAACAGAATCAATTACTATTGCATCAAGAGCCCCGCTCCTGAGCAATATTTCACAGATTTCAAGCGCCTGCTCGCCATTGTCGGGTTGTGACAGAAGCAATTCCTCAGTATTCACACCAAGAGCCCTTGCATAAATCGGATCCAGCGCATGTTCTGCATCGATGAATGCGACGGTACCGCCCTCTTTCTGGGAACTCGATATAATATGGAGCGCAAGAGTTGTCTTTCCTGAAGCTTCAGGCCCGAATATCTCTGTAACCCTTCCCTTGGGTATTCCTCCAACGCCAAGAGCGATATCAAGCTCCAGGGACCCTGTAGATATAACGCCAATACCCCGGGAAGCATCATAAGCGCCCAGTTTCATTATTGCACCCTTGCCGTACTGTCTTTCTATCTGGGAAAGGGTGTTATCAATTATCCTGTCTCGATCATCTTTATCCATAATTTCCTCCGGATAGGGTTATATATTTGCACATTTACATCAAAACATATTTTAACATTTTACTGCCATGGATTCAACTTTTTTATCTTCACTCCTCTATTTTAATGCAAATTCTTCAAGAATAGTATATTGTGCGCCAGAAGGTCTTAATATGCTTTCAAAGAGTGTCAACTTATCGCATCTTACAGGTTTATCATATGCTAAACCTGCACTGCCGAGCAAGCCTGAAATATTTTTCCTGTCCCGTATCCTTGCAACAGTAATGTGGGAAACAAACCTTCTTTCCTCTTTCTTTATCCTTATTTTTCCAAGGTTGGTTTCAAGTACTTTAAAAATCTCCATTATTTTACCATACCCTTCTTTAACTCCTGCAAATATTATCCTGGCAGAGTTTTCTGAGGGGAAAGCATTTAACCTGTCTGATATCATATAATCAAACATGCCGAAATTACTGCTTGTTGACTGTATTGCAACTGAAATCCTGTGGGTCTTTAATATATCAACGCTGCCCAGGAATTTAAGCGTAAGATGAATATTTTCTGCTGGAATAACTCTTACAGCATTATTACCGCTGAAATATTCTGAAGCCGCCAGGTAGAGATATTCCTTGAGTTCATGGGGCAGGTCAATAGCAATAAAAAGTCTTTTGACTTCTTTATTTCGGTTTTCGATACCCATGCTTTGCTTCGAAGCCTGCATTTTATTTTTATCCTCCAAATATAATTACAAGCAAAATCAAATTGAATCACATCTTTAAAATTGCAAGCCTCAGCTTGTTAAGAATAAACTGTGCTGTCCTGAATTTAATATCGGCTCTTGTACCTATGAACTGCTTTTCGTAGATCTCTTCATTATCTTCAGGCCCGGCAATCCCGATGTATACCATTCCTATGGTTTTGCCCATTTCAGGTGATGAAGGGCCTGCTATCCCGGTCGCGCTTATTGCAAAATCCGAATTAAAAAGCATCCTGGCCTTTCTTGCCATCTGGATGCATACTTCCCTGCTCACTGCTCCATTTTTTTCAATGATATCTTCTCCAACTCCAAGTATTGCGCTTTTGGCAAAACTGCTGTATGAGACCAGAGAACCGATGAAATATTCTGAACTGCCTGGCGTATCGGTGATGAGGCTGGATATAAGACCGCCTGTTATGGATTCGGCTGTACTTATAGTTATTTTCCTTTTTTTATTCCTTATTGCTTCTTTTATGCTGTCACCAATAGCGCCCTGGCCTTTCCAGTAAATATGCTCGCCGATTACTTTCCTGATGTTTTTCTCTATTATCTTTAAATTTTTAGTGCACTCCTTTCCTGACAAGGATCTTGCTATCAGCATTATCTTTATCAAACCTGGATTTGCAGTAACGCCTATTTCTACATTTAATTGCTTTGCAAGCGGTTTAATATCCCTGATTGAAAACTCCATCTGGCTCTCGCTGATATCAGTTGTAAGCATTACAAGCTTCTTTATAACCATATTCCCGTAAATATATCCTTCCGGAACATCGCCTGGGATGCTGCCGGCGGAAGCAGACCTTGCATACTTTTTTATAAAAGGCATCACATCATGCTTAAACATATCCTTCATTTCCCTGGGCACACCTGGAATTGAAAATAAAAGACCGCCATCAAACTCTGTAATGAACCCTGCCGCACTTCCTACTCGCGGCTTGATTGGTATTGAACCTTCAGGAATATAGGATTGTCTTTGCAGGTTCTGTATTACTTTGTCATTTCTGATATATTTCAGGAAACGCAGACTTGTGCTCTCAAGAGAATTGATTTTAATAAGTTTTTTCTTCAGGAATGCGGCAACTGCTTCCCTCGTGAGATCGTCATCAGTCGGGCCCAGCCCGCCACTGATAATGACGATATCGCTGTGCGCTTTACATATCCTTAAAGCATCATTAATATCCTGCAGGTTATCCATTACAGTAAGCATATAGTTACACTCAAGCCCTGCATCAGTAAGGGTTTCAGCTATGTACTTTGAATTTGTGTCGACAATAAGCCCCAGATTAAGCTCTGTGCCTATGGATAAAATCGAAAACTTCAAGAGTTATTTCCCTCCCAGCATATCCTCAAGCTCATCTTTTGAGACAAGAACTTCCCGGGGTTTGCTGCCATCATATCCACCAATAAATCCTTTGTCTTCGAGCTGGTCGATTATCCTTGCAGCTCTTGAATAGCCGAGCCTGAGTTTCCTCTGCAGTAGAGATGCCGAAGCATGGCCTATTTCAACCACTACCCTAAGTGCATCATATAGCAGCTCATCATCCTCAAGGGCTCTTTCCTCTTTCCTGACAAATCTGTCTGTTATCTCTGAATTATACTCTGCCCTGGCCTGGTTTTTGATATAATTTGTAATGAGGCTTATTTCTTTTGTAGTGACAAATGCCCCTTGAAGCCTTTCAGGCCTGCTCGCTTGCGGTGAAAGAAAGAGCATATCGCCTTTTCCTATTAGCTTTTCTGCACCGCCATGCTCAAGTATTACCCTGGAATCAGTATAATCAGTTACTTTAAACGCTATCCTTGCAGGCACATTGGTCTTAATGAGGCCTGTGATTATTTTGACAATAGGCTTTTGTGTGGAAATAATGAGATGGATGCCCACCGCTCTAGCCATTTGTGCAATCCTGCATATACTGTCTTCGACCTCAGATGCAGCAACCATCATTAAATCAGCAAGCTCATCTATTATTACAAGAATGTAAGGAATGGGTTTAAGGTCGCTATCTTTTGTGGCGTCTTTTTTTACCATAAAATTGTATTCTTCAAGGTTCTTGCAGTTATAATCCAGCAGCATTTGAAGCCTGTTTTTCATTTCTTCAAGTACCCATGAAAGCACTGCTGCAGCTTTCCTGGGATCTACGATTACAGGCGCAAGCAGGTGCGGTATCCCATTATACATGCTAAGTTCGACCATTTTGGGATCTATCATTATTAGTTTTACCTGTCCTGGTTTTACTTTCATAAGGAGTGAGATAATAAGCGCATTAAGGCAGACACTCTTGCCTGAGTTTGTAGCTCCTGCAATCAGTATGTGCGGCATATTGTTTATAGTCATATCTACTACTTCTCCCGAAAAATTCTTACCCAGTGGAATAGTCAGCAGGTCCTGCATTGATTTATGCTCGGATTGAAAGATATCGCCAAGAGTTACCAGGCTTCTTATCTTATTGGGCACTTCAATCCCTATGGCAGATTTTCCAGGTATAGGAGTTAAAAATCTCAGGTCAGGAGAACCCAGGGCTACACAAAAGTCATCCTCAAGGCTTAAAAGTTTTGAAACTTTTACACCCTGCGAAAGCGCCACCTCATAAAGCGTAATTGATGGCCCACGGGTAACTGAGGCTATTTTTGCCGGCAGGTTAAAATAATAAAAAAGCTGGTTTAAAGTATTTACACTCTCAGTAACATTCTGTTTATATAACCTTGGTGATAATACTTCTGATTTGTGCAGTATTCCTACAGGCGGCAATTTATAACTTTCATCAAGCTCTATATCATCCGTAAGAGGTATTTTCAACTGATTTGCAAGATCCCTTGATAGTGTAGAACCCTGCTTCACTGAAAGCTGGTTCTGCATATTCTGCCCAGCCTTTCCGGCTGAGCTTTGTTCAGCAGCCTTTTCGCCATTAAAAACTTTCTTTTCGGACTGCCCTTCATCATAACTTATCAACCTGGGCATCGTACTTTCACCTGACTTACCTTTTGCGCCCACCTGCTGGCCTCTGGCAAGCAGGATGCCTTCCCTGTTGCCTGTTCCCTTTCCTGCCATATTTCCTGCGCCCTGGGGCCTTCCAGTACTGTTATCCCTGAATACTACATCTCCGTGTCCGTTGATTATTTCCTTATTTTTCCCGGTCTTCCCGGCAGAAATCCTCCTGGTTATATCGATTATCGATACTCTGGTTATTATTAGGATACCTATTATTAAAATAACAGAGAGTATTGTGATAGCGCCTGCCCTACCCACAAGCTTGTAAAGCCCGCAAAAAATACCAGCCCCGATAATCCCTCCCCTTGTGCTCACTGCGAGAGGGTCTATCACATCAGACCATTCAGTGAAGCTATTGCTTATGAGTCCCGATATTGCAAGGAAGACCAGGGCAAACCCCCAGCCAAATCTAGAAGGAAGATATTTAACCCTTTTGATAAAGAAGCTTAAGCCCCAGACAAAAAGAAGGATGGCAAAGAAATATTTTGTGACCCCAAAGACATATGACAGGAAATTATTGATGTGGTTTGTAATAATACCGGGTCTGCCAAAATGAAAGAAACTTAAGAAAAAAAGTATCGATATCATCATTATAACAATACCGTATACTTCGGATCTTCTGCTAACGTATTGCTTTTTTACAATCTTATCAGCTGAATTTGACTTCCCGATATTTTTGTGAACCTTTCCTTTATTATTATCTAACGAAGTGCTTCTGCTTTTGTTACTATTATTCCTGTTATCTTCCAACATTTTTACCTGATTTTTAAAAATGTTTTCACTGGTCTGCAAAGACTGTTACTTATATTATTATAATTTTAATTCTATCACTTTTGATAATATTATAGGCTTAATCCTGAATTTTTTTAAAATAAATTTTTCTAAAGCTTCATTGATACGGTTTTCTATTAAAAAACTGTTTGTTATATTGTCTTCAAAACATTTTCCAACTATTCCCGATACAAGCTTCTTTGACTCATCTAGAACGACTTCAAAATCATCCATATAAATTATTCCTTTAAACACAAATACAGGCTCTCTTAGAATTTTTACTTTTTTACTTTCTATGATAATGCCTATAAAAATGATCCCGTTCCTGGACAGGCTCTTTCTGTCCTTTAAGGCTGCATCCTCTGTATTTCCAAAACCATAACCATCGGTATAAATGTTCTGGAGATTAAGATTGTTTGATATCCTGACCATGTTGTCATTAAGTTTCAGTGTATCTCCATTCTGGGCAAGTATTATATTATTTGATGGAACACCGATTGACTGCGCCAGTTTAGCGCCCTGGATCCTCTGCTTATACTCTCCGTGGACAGGGACGAAAAAAGACGGTTTTGTCATATTTATCATCATCTTTATTTCTTCCTTCTGGGCATGGCCTGAAACATGGACCCCTGCAATAGACTCATAGAACACATCTGCGCCCTGTTTAAGCAGCATGTTTATTGTGCTTGAAATCGCATTCTCATTGCCCGGTATAGGAGAGGAGGAAATAATTACCATGTCGCCTTTCATTATCTGCACCCTGGGATGTTCATTCATTGCCATTTTTCTAAGAGATGAAAGCGGCTCACCCTGGCTTCCTGTCGACAGAAGCACGATTTTTTTAATGGGAAACTCGTCTATCTTTGTAATGGGTATTAGTGTATTTTCAGGTATTTTTAAAAAGCCCAGCTCTGAAGCTATCTTTATTGTCTTTAATATGGTCCTTCCTGAGGCAGCAACTTTTTTATCCAGGGACTTTGCTACATCAAATACCTGCTGTATCCTGTGTATATGTGATGCAAAAGTAGCAACTATTATCCTCTTGTCTGCCGAATTGAACTTTTCATATAAAGTCTTGCCTACTTCTCTTTCGGGAAGTGTATAACCGTCTTCCTCTGCATTGGTGCTATCGCAAAATAGCGCCAGAACACCTTCCTGCCCGGCCTTTGTCAATTTTGAATATTCAGTGACTCTGCCGTCAATAGGATACTGGTCAAATTTAAAATCCCCCGTATGCACAATTGCGCCAATATCAGTTTTTATAATAAGTCCTACATTATCTGGTATGCTGTGATTTACCCTGAAGAATTCTAAATTAAATGGCCCGATATTAAGTTTCTCATCCGTATTGATTTCATTGAACATGGATCCATCTGAAGATAAGTTCCCATCGAGTTTTGACTTTATCAAGCCTAGCGTGAGCTTTGTAGCATAAACAGGAACTGTTTCCGGCTTCAATTCTCTTAAAAGAAAAGGAAGGGCTCCAATATGGTCTTCATGACCGTGTGTGATAATTATGGCCCTGATATTTGCTTTATTCCTTTTAAGGTAAGAAAAATCCGGTATAAGAAAATCTATGCCTGGAAGGAAATCATCAGGAAACATCAAACCGCAATCGAGTATTATGATATTGTTGTCCTTTTCAAAGACTGTGATGTTTTTTCCGACTTCATTTAATCCACCCAGGAATATGATTTTCAGACTGCTTTTCTTTGCCATATATTATATATTTACATTAAATTATATTTTTCAAGTATTTTTTTTAACGCAGAAAGCTCATCTTCAGACATATCACATAGAGGAAGACGCACAGGTCCGGCGTTTATTCCTGCAAGATTCAATGCTTTTTTAATAGGAACTGGATTTGCTGTTATAAAAATCCCATAGAATATATCAAGCAGCCAGTTATGCAGCTTTGCTGCTTCTTCTATCTTTCCCTCTTTAAAGTTTCTGATCATTTTCTTGATTTCCTTGCCTACAACATGGGATGCAACACTTATGACACCGTGTGCGCCCAGTGAAAGCATTGGCAGCGTATCGCCGTCATTGCCGCTGTAAACTAAAAAATCGGAGCCCGTACCTCTTATTATTTCTGCAATTTGCCTGAAGTCGCTGCTTGCTTCTTTAATTCCAATAATGTTTTTTATTTTTGACAGTTCAATTGTTGTTTTTGAAGTAATATTACAGGCTGTTCTTGATGGTACATTGTATAATATCACTGGAATATTCACAGAAGTAGCAATTGCTTCAAAGTGCCTGTATAAACCTTCCTGGCCGGGTTTATTATAATATGGAGTTACACAAAGCAGGCAATCTACCCCTATTTTCTCTGCCTCTTTTGAAAGCCCTATGGAATGCATTGTATCATTTGAACCTGTACCTGCAATTATTTTTATTTTTCCCTTTAAAGAATTTACACCAAGTTCAAAAAGCTTGCATTTCTCTTCGTCTGTCAATGTCGGGGATTCCCCGGTCGTGCCTGAAAGTAATAATGAGTCACTGCCGTTATCTATAAGCTGCTGCATCAATTTTTTTGCAGATTTTAAATCCAGAGTACAATCGCTATCAAAAGGAGTGACCATTGCAGTAATCAGCTCACCAAAATCCATAAAGCACCTCCAAAATATTGAATTCTTTACTTATTATATCTGAATTTATTATAATTCAATAATTTTGTCCAATCCAAAAGTAAAACCGGATAAAGTGTCTATTTCCCTTATCGCGAGCATAAGACCTGGATAAAATGATGATCTGTCAGTGCTGTCATGCCTCAATGAAAGTGTCTGACCGGCAGTACCAAAAATTACTTCCTGGTGCGCAAGAAAGCCCGGCAGTCTTATGCTATGTATATGAATTCCTTCATAAAATGCACCCCTGCTGCATTCATAGGTTTCAGCTTCCCCGTCTTTAAGCCTCTTTTCATTAAATCTTATTGGACCTGCAATGTTTTCTGCAGTAAGCAGTGAAGTCCCCGAAGGCGCATCTTTCTTTTTATCATGGTGAAGCTCAATTATTTCACATCCGTCAAAATATCTTGCTATCATTGATGAGACTTTTATCATAATTACTGCTCCTATTGAAAAATTCGGGACTAAAAATACTTTGCTTGAAGACCCCAGCGCCTTTTCTTCTATCTTTGTTATTTCTTCTTTTAAAAGCCCGGTAGTGCCGACTACAATATCTATTTTGTTTTCTATTGCCCATTTTATGGACTTTAAAGCGGCTTCAGAAGTTGTAAAATCTATAATAAGATCAGGATGCAGTGCCGCTATTTCATCATAACTGCCGTATATTTTTTTACCGGTAATACCTGAACCCGTAACAGAGCCTATATCTTCCCCTATATTATCCCTGTCATAGCCTCCTATAACCTCAATATCCTTTTCCTTTAAAAGCTCCGAAGTCATAGCCCTGCCCATTTTTCCGCAAATCCCGAAAACTACTATTTTTTTCATTTTGCCCTCCCGTTTGAAGGTTTCCCTATGACAACAAGGCTCATCCTTTCGGGATTGAAATATTTTCCCACAATATCATTGACTTCCTCAATTTTTACTTTGTCTATCCTTTTTAATATATCGTCAATAGTATTTACGGCTCCATCCATTAAAAGCGCCTTCCCCAACCTGAACATCCTGGAGCTTATGTCTTCAACACTAAGGACAATATTTCCCTTTGTGTTTTCCTTTGCTATATCGAGTTCTTCAGGCTTTATCCCATTCTTTTCTATATCATAGATCTCTGTATTGATAAGATCGATTACCTTTCCCACCCCGGTTGGCGAGGTTGCAGCATATATTGCTATAACACCTGCATCTGTGTATTGTGTATTGCTTGCAAAAATAGTATATGAAAGGCCTTTTTCCTCCCTGATCTTCTGAAACAACCTGCTGCTGATACTGCCGCCAAGTATGTTGGCAAAAAGCGAAAGTGGATACCTTTCAGCACTTGCCCTGTTGCATCCCGGTCCGCCATAACAAATATGGCTTGCTTCAGTCTTTCCATTATATACTTTATTCAGGCCTTTTACCCTTGTAGAAAGAGCAGTCCCTTTTTCCTGGCCGGGTCTTTTTATAAATGAAATGCCTTCCATTTTTTCACTGACCATTTCCACTAGCCGGTCATGCTCTATGTTTCCTGCAGCAGACAGCACAATCCCGTTTAAACTGAAATTCACATCAAAATATTTCCTGATAATGTGGGAATCAAGCATGCCGAGGGATTTTTTAGTACCAAGTATTTTCAGGCTCAACGGATGGCCGGAAAAAATTATATCATAAAAATAGTTGAATATATCATCTGAAGGGTTATCTTTGACCATCTTTATTTCTTCAAGGATTACCTTTTTTTCAAGCTTGATGTTTTCAGGTAAAAATGAAGGATTTGTTATTACGTCCAGAAGAAGCTCAAGGCACTGGTCCAGATGAGTATCAATGAAATCAGCATAGACACAGCTGTTTTCTTTATCAGTAAAAGCATTGAACTCCGCGCCAAGCGAATCAAAAGCTATTGCGATATCCCTGTATGTCCTTTTTTTTGTTCCTTTAAAAAGGAGATGCTCTATGAGGTGGGTGATACCGTTATTTGAAAGATTTTCGTTCCTTGAACCTGATGGGATCCAAAAACCGAGTGAAATTGACCTGAAATGAGGTATGTTTTCACTTATAACCCGTAAACCATTTTCAAGCTCTGTGACCCTGTAGCTTTCGAATTTAAAATCATTTGAAATTGCTATTTTATTTTAACCCCGTTAAATTTTTTAAAAACCTATAAGTCCGTCCGCTCAAGCGAGATCTTTTTATCTCTTCTGTCGACGGAACCGACCCTGACACCGATTTTATCTCCCATTTTCAGGTATTCCTCGACATTGCTTATCCTCTTATTTGCAACTTTTGAGATGTGGAGCAGTCCGTCAAGTCCCGGGATGATATTTATAAATGCGCCATAGGAAGTAATGCCTACCACAGTACCTATGAATTCATCACCCTCATTTATATCTTCAATGCCTTTAAGCATTGCCTCTATTTTCTTTCTTGCCATTTCTATATTATTCTGGTCACTGCATGTAATTGATACAACACCCTCACCATTAGAATCTGTTATATCTACCTCATCAAGTTCAAATTCTTCTTTTATGGCTTTGATATTTTTACCGCCTGGACCTATTATCTCACCGATTTTATCCTTTGGAACCTTGAAAGACGTGATTTTTGGTGCAACTTTTGCAAGGTTTTCCCTTGGCGCTGAAATAGTCTGCATTATCTTATCAAGGATAAAAAGTCTACCTTCCTTAGCCTGGTAAATAGCTTTACGCATTATTGCCAGGTCGATTCCTTTTATCTTTATATCCATTTGTAATGCGGTTATTCCATTTTTTGTACCTGCGACTTTAAAATCCATATCCCCATAAAAATCCTCTATACCCTGTATATCGGAAAGTACTACAAAATGGTCGTCCTCTCCCTTTACAAGACCCATTGCAATTCCTGATACAGGATTTGCAATCGGAACTCCTCCATCCATAAGGGCGAGTGTGCTACCACAGACGCTTGCCATTGATGTCGAGCCGTTTGATTCAAGTATTTCTGAAACCAGCCTGATTGCATAAGGAAATTTTTCCTCATCCGGTATCATGGGTTCAAGTGCCCTTTCTGCAAGAGCGCCGTGACCTATTTCCCTTCTCTTGGGTCCCCTGAGAGCTGCAGTGTCGCCAGTAGAAAAAGGAGGGAAGTTATAATGATGCATATATCTCTTGAATTCCAGTTCTTCTAAGTTGTCAAGTCTCTGTGCTTCCTTTATAGAGCCAAGCGCCAATATGCTAAGAGCCTGGGTCCTGCCCCTTGTAAAGAGTCCAGTGCCATGTGTTGTGTCGGGAAAAAGGCCGACTTCACAGGTTATTTTTCTTATTTCCTCCGGTTTTCTACCGTCAGGCCTTATACCTTTTTCAAGGATTACTTTTCTTACCAGTTCCCTCTCAAGTTCTTTTAAAGATATATCAATGCTTATAGAGTCTTCAGGATAAAGTTCGGCCATTTCTTTTTTTACTTCTGTGCTTATCCTGTCCAGTTCTTCAGCCGCATACCCTTTCTTCCCTGAATCAAGCAGTTGCTGGCTGTTTTCACTGGAAGAAAACTCGACTACTTTTTCAAGTTTTTCCAGCATGCTGTGCCTGGCAATAGAATCTACCTTTTCCTTCACTTCACTATTCAGTTTAAAAGTATCAAGCTGCTTCTTTTCAATACCGGCTGTTCTGGCAAATTCTAATTGAGCTGCAATAATATTCCTGATCTCAGGTATTGCCCTTTCAATAGCCTCCATCACCATTTCTTCACTGGCTTCCCTGCCTTTGGCTTCAACCATAAGTATTGCAGTCTCTGTTCCTGCAACTACAATATCAATTGCGCTTTTTTTTAGATCTTCATATGAAGGATTTATTATCCAGTTATTATCAACATTTCCCACACGCACTGCGCCTATTGGCTCATAAAATGGTATATCAGAAATATATAGAGCGCATGAAGCCCCGTTCATAACCATTACATCGTATGGGTAAACCTGGTCAACAGACAGTATAGTGGCTATAACCTGGACCTCATTGCGTAGATTTTTGTCAAAAACCGGCCTGAGCGGCCTGTCAGTCAGCCTCGATATAAGTATTGCCTTATCAGTTGCCCTACCTTCTCTTTTAAAAAACCCCCCAGGAATCTTTCCTGCTGCATACATTCTTTCCTCCACGTCTACGACAAGTGGAAAAAAATCTATTCCTTCCCTGCAATTCTCACTCATAGTGGCTGTAATAAGGATGCCATTCCCGCCACTTTCCATTAAAACTGCGCCATTAGCCTGTTTTGCAAGTCTGCCTGTCTTGAAAGTTATCGGCTTACCTGCAATTTCAAATACATAAATCTGTTCATTGCTGTTTATATTCTGCAATTATAAAATTAACCCCCTTAAAAACGTCATATACATTTCTTGAAATATTAAAAGAAAATGGATTATTTTCTGAGCCCCAG
The DNA here is from genome assembly GCA_964354265.1 of uncultured Actinomycetota bacterium. Classification (GTDB taxonomy): domain Bacteria; phylum Actinomycetota; class Humimicrobiia; order Humimicrobiales; family Humimicrobiaceae; genus Fen731. Next base: position 28,088 of record CAYGYY010000008.1, on the reverse strand, counting down.
AGACTTAATAAGTTTTCTGTAACCCTCCAGATCATTGTTCTTTATATATTCAAGAAGCCTTTTTCTTTTTCCGACAAGCATCACAAGACCCCTTCTGGAATGATGGTCCATTTTGTTGCTTTTTAAATGCTCGTTTAAGATATTGATCCTCGAAGTAAGTATTGCTACCTGAACTTCCGCTGAACCAGTATCATTTTCATGAATCCTGAATTTTTCTATTATCTCCTTTTTATCTTCTTTCAACAGCGTCAACTTGACTATTCACCTCCCCTTCAAAATATTCCTGAATAATTTATCATAACTGTTATACTATTACAATTCAATAATCACCTGCAAAAAAATCACTGGTAACCTGATAGCTTAAAATACTCTCTTGACAAAACGACATCCTTTTCAATCTGTTCTATAAGTTCAGCCATGCTGCCAAACCTTTTTTCATTCCTGAGCTTTTTTAAAAATATGATTTCAATGTTACGCCCATAAATATCATCATGAAAATCTAAAATATGCGATTCCACCCATTTTCTTTGTCCTGCAAATGTAGGATTATCGCCAATGTTTATAACTGCGGGCATCTTAGAATAAAAATCCTGTATTTTGTCGCTGTCTTTTATCTTATTATCAATAAAACGGCTTTCAAGTATATTAACCATTCCGATATAAACGCCATCTGCAGGCGTTACATACTTCATAAAAACATCAATATTCGCTGTCGGGAAACCTATTATTCTTCCCCTGCTGTCACCCTTGATAACTTTTCCTTTTATTGAAGGATACCTTCCGAGAAACAACCTGATATTCTCTATATCCCCCTGCCTGTAAAATTCCCTTATAGAAGTGCTTGATACCGGTTTGCCTCTAATATTAAATATCGGGACTTCATTGACTTTTATACCAAGGGGTTTAAAAAAATCCTTCAGGAAGGCTGTATTGCCAAGAGCATCTTTACCAAACCTGAAACCACTGCCTATAAACAGTTCACTGGCATTCAGTTTTTCAATTAAAATATCCCTGCAGAAATCTTTCGGAGCTATTTCTGAAAAAAACCTGTCAAATTTTGCAATTATTATATAATCTACTCCAATATATCTTATAAGACTTAACTTATCAGCACATGATGTTATGAGTTTTTTAAATAGCCTCCCGTGTATGATATTCTTAGGAGGATTATCAAAGGTAAAAACAACACATGCGCCATTGTTTTTTTTGGCTTCAGCCAGACACCTCCTGATAATATCCTGATGCCCCGTATGGACGCCATCAAAAAAACCTATTACAGCAAAAATTTTTTTATTTGCAAAGAATCCTTTTTCAATTTTTTCCAGTCTGATGGTATTCTTCAAATGTTTTATTATTTTTAAGATAAACCTATTTTATTTTGATAAATCAAATAAAAAACTATTATATTTTAGTTAAATAATTAAAAATTACAACTTTCTTTTATCCATACCCATAATCCTATCAAGTCTTTCAAGGGGAATTATTGCCTTTTCATAAGATACAGGCCCACCGTTTTCTGCAATCTTATCCACTTCATCTGCAGATATACAATCTTTTAGTTCAAACTTTCCAATATCAGTCCTTATAAGACCCGTCATTGTTGCGCCACAACCAAGGATTTTTCCGATTTCAAAAATAACAGAACGAATATATGTTCCACTGCTGCAATGTATCATCATTTCCACTTCATCACCATTAAAGGAATTGATTTCTATGTCAAATATTTTTACTATTGAACTTTTCATATTCTGTATTTTTAAGTCATAAGGATTTTTTCGCGCATAGCAATAAGCAGGCTTGCCATTTATTTTTTTTGCGCTAAAAACAGGCGGGGTTTGCAAAAAATCCCCTTTTAAGCTGCCTGCTATTTTTTTAAGTTTCAAAATATTTAAATCCTTGCAATCCCGGGATTCAATAATATAGCCTTCCAGGTCCCAGGTATCCGTTATATATCCAGGCTTGAACCTTGCAATATATTTCTTATCCAATGAAAGGAAAGTTGCTGAAAGTTTTGTTGCCCTGTTAATAAGCAGGATCATTATTCCCTGCGCAAGAGGATCAAGAGTTCCGCAATGGCCTATTTTATTTAAAAAAAAACCCTTTTAAAACGTCTTATGACATCATACGAAGACATTGACGGCATCTTATTTACAAGGATTATACCGTTAAAATGTTCAAGAAGCTTTGATTTTTCCATTCCTGTATTCATTTAACTTACCATATCAAAATTCACAACTGTCAATTTATGGCAGCTATAAGGCTTGCAATTACATCTTTTAAATTACCCTTCCGGGAATATGCAGATGCCATCTTGTGTCCCCCTCCTCCAAATTTCGCTGCGACATCAACAACATTGTATCCTGGGTCGGAAGAGCGCAGGCTCACTTTATACTGATTTCTCCCGACCTGCTTTAGCAGTGCTGCAATCTTTGCGTCAGATGCGCTCCTCAGTATTTCTATTATCCCATCGTTTGCTGAAAAAGGCAGCCCAAGTTTTTCAAAATCACTTTTAAGGACATAGGATAAAATGAGTTTTTTGGACCTTATTATCCTTATTCTCTTCAAAACTTTTTCCAGAAGCTTAAACCTCTTGAAAGGCTCATTCTCGTAGATATGCGCAAATACATCAGACGGCACTATGCCGAATTCCAGCAGATGACTGACAATCTTGTGCACCTCATGAGTCGTATTAGAATATTGAAACCTGCCGGTATCTGTCAAAATTGCAGCATAAATACCAAGTGATATATTATAATCCAGCAACTCCGGAAAACCTGATATTATAAGCTCATATAATATTTCAGCAGTTGCAGATTTTGAAGAATCCACAATATCTATATCCCCGTACATTGTATTGCCCAGATGGTGGTCTATATTTATAATAAGTGCTGTTTTTTGCCTTATTTCATTTATATCTATGCTGAAACGTCCCTCATCCGCGCTGTCCAGACAGAAACATATGAAATCTTTCTTATTACATTCTGTTTTTATATCATGGATGTCTTTTTTTAAATCATCTATAGATGGAAGGAATTTATACTGATACGGTATGCCTGAATCGCAAACCATAAAAACATCTTTTCTTAATGCTTTCAAAAGTCCGTATAATGCAACCTGTGAACCAAGGCAATCCCCGTCAGGAAAATCATGTGTTATGATAAGGAATTTTTGGTTATCCTTGATTATCCTTATTGTTTTATTAAATAAATATGTTATATCCTGCGGCATTTTTGTAAAACGACTTATTCATCCTTTTTTAAATTTTCAAGCAATTCTGTTACTTTTATACCTTGTGTTATGGACCTGTCATACATGAATTTTAACTCCGGCATGGATCTTAACCTGAATCTTTCTTTAAGGTTCTTTTTGATAAAACCATCGCAGTTCTTAAGCCCCTTCATTGATTCGCTGATTTCTTCCTCATCACCCATTATGCTTACAAATACATCAAGGCGGTGGTAATCACTTGATAGTTTTACAGCTGTAACCGTTACAAAGCCTACCCTCGGGTCCTTAAGCTTGGAATTGATTATAAAACTTATTTCCCTTTGTAAATCAATCTCTATTTTTTTTATACGGTCCATAATATGCCTTAATAACTGAAATAATTGAAGTCAAATCATTATTTTATGGTTTAACAGGTTATTTTTAGCAGATATTTTTTAATATTGCGATGATTTACCGTTTATTGCTTGATTTCCTTCTGCTCATAGACTTCGAGTATGTCGCCCTTGTTCAAATCCGAAAAATTCTCTATCCTGATACCGCATTCATAGCCTGCGGCGACCTTTTTAGCATCTTCCTTAAACCTGTGCAATGAATCTATTTTACCGTTATAGATTATCCTTCCGTCCCTCGTTACCCTTACCGTATCTCCTCTTTCAACTTCGCCTTCAAGCACGTAACATCCCGCAATGTTTCCCACTTTTGTTATCCTGAATATTTCCCTGATTTCCACATTGCCCTTGATATTTTCCTCGTATTTTGGTTCGAGAAGACCCCTGGATGCAAGCTGTATGTCTTCAATGAGTTTATAAATAATATTATATGTCCTTACTTCAATGTTTTCTTCTTTGGATAGCACTTTTGCTTTGGCGCTTGCGACCACGCCAAATCCTATTACTATTGCATCAGAAGCTGAAGCAAGAAGTATGTCACTATCAGAAATAGCGCCCACTCCCTTGTGTATTATCTCGATTTTTATATTCTCTTCCTCAATGTCTTTCAATGACTTTTCAACTGCGTCAAGCGAACCATTGGATTCAGCTTTCAGGATTATTTTCAGTTTCTTTATTTCGCTTTCCCTGGAGATTTCTGCCAGGTCTTCCAGGGTAATGTGTTTGCGGGCTTCAGAAAGCTTTGCCAGTTTTTTCTGTGATTCTCTTTTGCTTATCAGGTCTTTTGCAACTTTTTCATTTTTTACAATAAAAAATTTATCGCCTGCCTGGGGAACTGAAGTAAAACCGGAAATAATTACAGGTTGTGAAAGCTCCGCCTTGTTGACTGATATGCCATGTTCATTTCTTATTGTCCTGACTCTTCCATATGAATTCCCTGTCACAAAGAAATTACCGACTTTAATATTGCCTCTTTTTACAAGGACTGTGCCTACAGGGCCAAATCCTTTATCAAGATTTGATTCGATTATTATACCGAGGCCTTCCGCTTCAGGATTTCCTTTAATATCATTCAAATCAGCAATAAGAAGTATCATTTCAAGCAGGTTGTCTATATTTTCTCCTGTTTTAGCAGAGAGGCTCACAAATATCGTATCGCCTCCCCACTCCTCAGGCACAAGTTCATATTCTGTCAGGCTTTGCTTTATCCTGTCCTGGTTCGCATTTGGAAGGTCTACCTTGTTGATTGCAACTATTATTGGGACTTCGGCATCTTTTGCATGGTTTATTGCCTCTACTGTCTGCGGCATCACACCATCATCAGCTGCAATTACTATTACTGCTATATCAGTGACCTTTGCACCGCGAGCACGCATACTTGTAAAAGCCTCATGTCCGGGTGTATCTATGAATGTAATTTTCCTGTTATTAAACTCTGTCTGGTATGCGCCAATGCTCTGGGTGATGCCACCCGCTTCACTCAATACTACTTTCGATTTCCTTATTGAATCAAGAAGCGTTGTTTTTCCATGATCTACATGTCCCATTACAGTAACAATAGGGGGTCGGATAACCAGCTTGTCTTCGGAATCCCTCGCAAATTCATCAAGCCTGTCTTCAAATCCAATGACAGCATATTGGAAATTATATTCATGTGAAATAAGCTCTATCAAATCATTGTCAAGGGGTTGGTTGATATTTAGCATCGCGCCAAGGTTAAATACTTTCTGAAGTATTTCTGAAGAAGGAATGTTTATTCTTTCTGACAATTGCTTAATCGAAATACCTTCGGGTATTTCAATAATCTTTTTAATTTCCGGTCTTTTCAGGGGTTTTTCCATTAAAACTTCCGATACTCCCATTTCACCTTTAACTTCAGATTTTTCAGAAACAAAAGTTTTAACTTCCTCTTTTTTTGCCTGAGGTTTTACACGCGACCTTAGCCTGCCCTCTTTTTCTTCCTTATCCAGTTCTTTATCCAGGACCTTCTTTATATTTATTTTCTTTTCTTCATCCCAGCCAGACCTGGGTTTGATATCGTCTGCAGTTTTTTCCTTTGCCTGGTCGCTTTCAGCAGCTTCTTTTATAATTACAGGTTCCCCGGTCTTTGGAGCTGCTTCCTGCTCCTTCTTTTTAATATCATCTTTTTTTAAAGTATTACCGGTCGCTTTTTTAGTCTGACCTTTTTCTTTTAGATCTTCTGCCTTTTCAGGGGCACCATTCTTAGCTTTAGCTTTTGTCACGAGTTTTTTTTCTGCATCTGCTGGCTTTACCTTCTTTTCAGGCGCCGCTGAAGGCTTTATAAACGCAGAAACTATTTTTCCCCTTTGCTCTTCATTTACAGATGAGCTGTGGCTTTTAATATCGATTCCCAGTTCCTTGCATTTTTTAACTATCTCAGAAGATGCAATATTCAGTTCTTTGGCAATATCATAAACCCTAAATGAACTCATTGTTTTTTATAATCCTTATTATTTTCATCTTTTTTTCTTTTAATATTGTCTGAATCTTTTTCTTCCAGGATCTTGGAATTTTTCATTTCATCCTGAGCAGATTCGTCATGGTCCTTTTCTTTCTTTTCTATTCTTTCCTTTCTTGCTTCATTCAGCTCTTCTTCAAACTGCTTTTCACTCTTTATATCTATCTTCCATCCTGTAAGCTTTGCAGCAAGTCGGGCATTTTGGCCTTCCTTACCGATTGCCAGGGATAACTGGTCATTAGGTACTACAATGAGTGCAAATTTTTTCTCATCGTCAGTCAGGACTTTAAGTACTTTAGCAGGGCTTAAAGCATTCTTGATAAATAGAACAGGGTCCATGTTGTAATCAACTATATCTATCTTTTCTCCTTCAAGTTCTTCCACTATCATCTTCACCCTGGAGCCTTTTGGACCTACACAGGCACCGACAGGATCTACATTTTTATCATTTGAAAGGACCGCTATCTTTGTCCTGTATCCGGCTTCACGCGCAATGCTTTTGATTTCCACGACTTTTTCACTTATCTCCGGCACTTCCAGTTCAAATAATTTTTTAACAAGGCCGGTATGTGTCCTCGAAACTATAACCTGTGGACCCTTTGTTGTCTTTCTTACTTCTGAAATATAGCACTTAATCCTCTCGCCATGCCTGTACAATTCCCCGGGAACCTGTTCGTATTGCGGTAGAAGGGCTTCGACTTTACCAAGGTCCACAAGCGTAAACCTTGAATCGTTCTGTTGGACAATGCCCGTTACCATATCTCCTACCCTGTCCTTGAACTCCTCGTACATTATATCCCGCTCAGCTTCTTTAATCCTCTGCCTTATCACCTGCTTTGCAGTCTGGGCTGTGATCCTTCCGAAATCACCCGGTGTAACTTCTATCTCAGGCGCATTTTCCTGGTTGTCTTCCGGCTCCCCAAACTCATTTTCCAGGATCTTGAATACTTTTATTTCCCCGTTTTTCTCATTTATATCTATTCTGATTTTATCTTCGACATCATAGATCTTTTTATATGAAGCGCTGAGGGCACCCTTAAGCGCTTCAACTATAGTATCCATCCTGATACCCTTTTCCTTTTCAAGCTCCCTTAATGCTTCAATCAATTTTCTATTCAATTAAATCACCTTATTGCATTAGTTTTTCAATATTATTAACCGGAATTATTAATCAGCAAATGACTTTTATAACAAAAATAGTGGGACTTGCCCACTATTTAACATTCTATGCTCTTTAAAATCCTAAAGGATTATAACACATAGATAAAATAATTCAAACAACGGCTAATGCTTTTATTTCCAATTTGTATTTCCGGCAATTCCGCTAAATAATGCCAGCCGCTTTTTCCAGGCAGGAAACTGATTGTCAAAAAGGTGTTTATCGGGCAAAAAAGCGTCATTTCCAGTAAGAATTGAGGATAAAATACTTAGTCTGCAATGAAAGATATGATTTTTATATCATCGCTTATATTATCCAGCATATTTCCTGAACCACCAGCTTCTCCACATAGCGGACATTCTGGAGGGAAACTGGCCGACGAAAAAATCTTTCCGCAGTTTGAACATTTTAATTTAAATTTCAATTTCCTGAAATGAAGTTTTGCATCTTTAAGGATTTCGCTTTCCCTTGTTAAAAACCCGAAATAAAATTTTATTGAATCCGGTTCAACACTTGCCAGCGGATTTAGCTCGAAATTAACTTTCCTGATTTTAGATATACCCTTACCTGCGGCGGCTTTTTCGAGTATTGAAATTATTGAAGATGTTATTGCATATTCATGCATCTGTTTTAAAAAAACTCAAAATTTCTTTTTTTATCTTTGCAAGTATTTCAGGAAAAGCATCTTTTATCTCACTTGAAAGCTCTATGGAAAAAGTGCTTATATTATTCGGTACAACACCCAGAATAATAGCCTGGGGCAATTCATCTATTATGGATACAATCTTCAGGCAATCCACCAGTTCCATCTGGTGAAGGGAAAACCGTTCAGTTTGTCTTCTTCTGAGGTCATCCAAAGTGAGCCTGAATACTGTGCCTGCTTTATAATCCGGCGTCCTGATACAGTCCACTATTGCAATTTTTTTTATTTGGTCTGTAAGATGGGAACCTATATCCAGGGTGGAAGTGCCAATGTCTATAAACTCTGTCGTATCAGCAAAATCGGCATCTTTACCAAGCTCCTTTATAACATGGACACCTATGCCCTCATCTGAGAGCAGGATATTGCCGGCCCCTATCACCAGGTTCCTAATGTTTTCCCTGTTTTTCATAACCTGTAACTATTGATTTATAGTAATCAATCACTTTAGGGCCTGTGGAACCAAGATAAAAATGAAGGAGTGTTGTCAGGATGAAAAGCCAGCATATGACATAGTGCCATGCTTTTATGTTATTAAGCCCGCCAAAAAAATCATTGAATTCTGTAAACCTCGGGATAAAATACATTGCTATACCTGTAATCCCTTGAGCAAGTAAAAGCACCGGCCATAATGTATAAACCATTTTCTGGCCTGGATTATATTTACCCCAATGTTTCGGGCTCGGAATACCTACAAAAATATCATAGAGATAATGTTTAACCAGTAAAGGTATGTCCCTGAAGTCACGCCATGTAAAAAGAAGTTCTTTTATTTCACCAGTTACCACAGTGTAATATATCTTGTATATGAAGGTCCAGCCGATTAAGTACATGAAAATAAAATGTATATACCTGGCCATTTCCAGTGTTGGAAACAACCTGAACCATCCGGGGGCATATATCTGGAAACCTGTCAGTATAAGCATCACCATGGAAACAAGGTGAATTATGTGCATGGTCCTTGTGATCACTGTATGCTTGTATAAAAACCTGTACCTGCCCTTTTTTAAGATTACTTCATTTTTAACTTCTAAAGCTTCCAATACATGACCTCCTTAGCATACCCTGAATTTTAATATTTCCCTGTCACCTTCCATAATATGCACTGCACATGCCAGGCATGGGTCAAATGACCTTATTATCCTTCCGACTTCTATCGGGTTGTTTACGTCAGCTACAGGCGCGCCTATCAAAGCTTTTTCATATGGACCCATATTGCCACTGTCATCCCGGGGACCGCCATTCCATGTTGTTGGCACAACAGCCTGGTAATTAGCTATTCTCCAGTTGTCTATTGATATCCAATGCCCCAGCGAACCTCTTGAAGCTTCAGTCAGGCCCATTCCGTCAGAAGTCATTGGAATGCTGAATTTGGTATGGACAGGTTTTCCCGGGTCAATTTCATTAACCCATTCATCCATCTTATCTGCAAGGAGTTTGAGCTCAAGAGCTCTTGCAGCATGCCTTCCCATTGTCGAAATAAGATCTTCCGGCTGAAGGCCCAATGCGGTAAGCGCGCTGTCTATCAGGCTTTTAAAATCCGGGTCGGTACCTTTCAGATATGTTATTATAGCTCTTGCCAATGGTCCGACTTCAACTACTTTGCCGTTGTACCTGGGGGCTTTTAGCCATGAATACGCATCGCTTTTCCTGGCATCAGGAACCGTCTCCCCCTTAAGCGGATACAGCCCTGAACCTGATGAATATTTCGAATATTTTACAAACTCGGCAACGTATTTGGGATCAAAATCTGAAAGATTACCGTCCAAATATACACCTGATGTATAATACCGGTTTCCGTCTTCATCAACAGGGAAACCGCCATAAGACAGGAAGTTTCCAACGCCTCCGCCTATCTTGAAATATGATGGATAGAGGCTTGCAACTGCCACAACGTCAGGAATATACTGGCTGTCTATGAAGCCCCTTATCTCTGAAAGCCTGGATTTAAAGGCAATTACCTTATCAATATCCAGCATTGTTGCAACACCGCCGGGAACCAGGGTCTGGCAGTGCGGCATTTTTCCGCCAAAGATAGCCAGCATCTCATGCGCTTTTCTTCTTACTTCCAGCGCCTTTAAATAATTAGCTATTGCCTGGATATTTACATCGAAGTCCTGAATATAGTCGCCTTCATACCTGGGCAGGAAAGGAGCACCTGCACTTGCAACCCCAGCATCTATATCCGCCTGTATCCAGTCTTTCACTTTATTCAATTTGGGATCCGTCCCTTTATAATTCAGGACTGCAGTAATATCTACAAAATCAAGCGCACAAAGATGATAGAAATGAAGGAGGTGCGAATGTATAAACTCTGCAGCAAGCATAAGGTTTCGTATTATCCTTCCATTTGCGGGAGGTTTAACATTTAAAGCATCATCAAGCGCAAGGATTGCCCCGGTTCCGTGAGGCATTGGGCAAACACCGCAAATCCTTTGCGCAATAGGCGGCGCATCAAGCGGGCTTCTGTCCCTAAGTATTATTTCCCATCCCCTGAACATTTCACCGGAACTGAAAGCATTTGTTACCACGCCATTTTCGACTTCTACCTTGATTTTAAGATGGCCTTCTATCCGGGTCAAAGGATCGACTGTGACGATTTGCTTTGCCATTATTTATTTATCCTCCTCTTCCTCTTTTTCCTTGAGAATATAAGGAGTGCCTTTTTCCCTATTCTTCTCGTCTTTATATTGTCTGTATTTTGTTGAAATCACCCTTGCAGCAGCATGCGCGCCTATACCCGCAACAACAGCTGCACCAAGCGCCATACCAACTGTATTGGCGCTAGCATTTATACCAGCAAGACCAGGAACTTCGGCACCCGGTAATTTCTCATAAATCCCGGAACCGGCGCCTCCAGGGAAGAAAGGTTCTGTACATCCTATGCATGGGCCCCCCGACCTGTTGCACCAGTTAACACCGCTGTTCCAGCCCCTTGTTGCAGCGTCGCAGTGAGCCACCGGACCCTTGCAGCCAAGCTCGTATAAACATCCTTTTTCGCCAAAATTCATTGCAAAAATACCAGTATCAAAATATTGCCTCAGCTCACAGTTGTCATGAATGAGCTTGTCAGGGCCGAAAAACATTACAGGTCTGCCCAGTGAATCAAGTTCAGGTATGCCGTATTTTAGTACATTTACAATTGTTCCTACCATCCAGTCAGGATGAGGGGGACAACCGGGGATATTTATTATTGGTTTATCTTTTATGACCTGAGAAGCAGGCACTGCACCTGTGGGGTTTGGTGGCGCAGCCGGTATGCCGCCCCATGTTGCACAGGTCCCTACTGCCACCACTGCCAGTGCGCTCTCGCTTATTTTGTTTATCCACTCAAGCGCAGTTATTGGTTTTTCATCCTTTTCACCTACTGTGCAGTAGAGACCATCCTCTTCAAGAGGTATGGAACCATCAACTACTAATATATATTTTCCAGATTCCTCTGCTATCATCCTGTCTATAACACTGAGCGCAAGATCGCCTGTTGCACCCATTATAACAGGGTGGTACTCAAGTACTATGACTTCTATGAGTACTTCATCAACACCAGGATATTCAGTGTTAATAAAGCTTACAGGACATCCTGAACAAGCTTGCGCCTGGAACCATATTATTGGAAGCCTTCCTTTTCCATTTGTCGCATTTGATGCTGAAAGCAGTTTTGGAAGCCATAAATTTGAAAGTGCTATACCTGCGATTGAACCCGCACTTATCTGCAAAAACCTTTTCCTCGAAATTAACACAGAAAACCTCCTGTATACCAAATATTTTTAAAAATTAAAGATGGTTTAAGAAAGGAATTTGAAGTATTAAAAGCTTCTGAAAATATAGTTTCTTCTTTTATTAAAATACCTTTAATGGCCACTCTTAATATTTCCAGGTAAATTTATAAACTAAAAAATTTTAATCTATATGATTTTCAAAATCAACCATATTTTATCTGAAACTGCTTTGCTGCTGCAACTGGAGTCCTCTGTTAATTTTAAATTAATATGATTTATTTATATTATAGAAAACTGCTCTATTTAACAATAAGAAGTAATAATTTCCTGATTATTAATTATAGGATAACAGTTATCCTGAATCCTTTTTACCTGCTTTCAGATAAGCGGCCCAGGCCCATCTTCAGTTTCTACAGGCAGCTTTCCGGTCTCATATAAAAAAACGGAAAACCTGCCCATATTTATCTTTATTGAACCTTCCTTGAACCGGTTGGCGGTAATATAATGTTTTTGTCCTGTATCTTCAAGCAAATCCCTTAAAATAGCATCAGATGAATAAGAAGAAATAAAATCAAGGCCTTTTTTTGTAAGAACAAAAACCGGTATCTTCATCCCGACCTGCAGGATTGCCTTAGGACCGGCTATTTCCCTTATTTCTTTTGAAGCGCACGCCCATGCAAGATCAGCATAATTGCTTATATGCTCAGCCTGGGCAGTATCAATGCCTGTGTTGCATATTGATAAAATAATAACTTTATCAGCAACCGGTTCATGTCTTAATTTATCAAGTATGGCCTCATCGCCCCTCACAGTCACTGCTATTTTTTTGTAACCCATTTCTGAAGCTTCTCTTACACCTTCAAGCTGATCGATCCTGGCATCTTTTTTTGACAATACAATGCCGCCATTATTTTCAATTCTTTTAATGACCTCTGGAATAGGGGTTGTGTAAAACAGCCCGTTCATATATGCGCCTATACCCTGCACGACACCAGGATTTGATGTTATAACAGTTCCTGCGCCCTCGCATACTATGACCGCAGAATCGATAATATCCCGCTTCAGTGCATACATTATCATCTCTGAAGCTCCAAAAGGCACTATTATCTTTTCGTCACAGACTACCCTGTCGCATGTAAACATACCCCAGTCCTGGGCCTGCTTTTCAAATTTTTTTTCAATAGTATCCCTGTTTATTGATTCAAAACAAAAAAGTGAGGTAAAAAGAGGACAGTGATGGACTTCTGGTTCCTGCATTTTTATCACTTTGCCGCCTGATATCGCAACAAGCGCGCAGGCCTTCCTGGTTATATGCAGGTCCCGAGGCAGTTCACCTTGCTCTTTTTTTAACTCTAGAAGAAAAGAAGTAACAATATTGCCGGCCATTACAACACTATCCGCCTGAAATACCTTTTACCTTTCTGGACGACCTTACCATTTATGTCTGTGATGTCCAAAGTAAGGCTCATATCATCTACCCTGTCCTCTCCAATCTTTATGGCGCCCTGGGCTATGAGCCTTCTTGCATCGCTGTTAGATTCCGCAAGACCGCTTTTTACAAGTAAACTCAAAACAGCTATCTTTCTTTCAGGCCATTCGCCGGGATCTATTGCATATTCGGTAATATTGTCCGGTATTTTTTTCTCCTTGAAAATAGAATCAAAATGCTTTTCTGCGTAAGATGCTTTCTTTTCGTCATAGAGATTACTTACAATTTGTTTTGCAAGATTTCTTTTTGCAAATACAGGGTTTTCACCCTTTTTTGTCATTGCAAGTTCTATTGCATCTATATTATGTTTGGATAACCTTGTAAGCAGCCTGTAATAATCAAGGATTATCTTATCAGGAATAGACATGACTTTTCCGAAGATTTCCTCCGGTTTTTCTGTAACTCCAATATAGTTACCAAGGCTTTTACTCATTTTGTCTACACCGTCTATTCCTACCAGTATTGGCATTGTAATAGCTATCTGCGGTCGCTGCCCGAATTCTTTCTGTAACTCCCTGCCGACCAGCAGGTTAAACCTCTGGTCGGTCCCGCCCAACTCAATGTCTGAATTTATTGCAACTGAATCATATGCCTGCATTATTGGATATAAAAATTCCATTATTGCTATTGAGATGTTGGATGAAAATCTTTTCTTGAAATCATCCCGCTCCAGCATGCGCGCTACTGTAAATCTTGAAGTGAGGCTCAATATGTCTTCTAATTTTAAAGGTTTTAGCCATTTGGAGTTTTTTACTACTTTTGTCCTTTCCGGATCGAGTATTTTGAAAGCTTGTTTCATATAAGTCTTTGCATTACGGTCTATTGCGTCAGGGTCAAGTTTAGGCCTCAGGGTCGACCGTCCTGAAGGATCGCCTATCCGGGCAGTATAATCACCTATTATCAAAATAGCCTGATGCCCAAGATCCTGGAACTGCCTGAGTTTATTCAATACTACAGTATGGCCAAGGTGAATGTCTGGCGCAGTAGGATCAAGGCCCAGCTTGACCTTTAAAGGTTTGTTTTCGGTAATTGATTTTTCCAGGAACTGGACAAGTTCTTCTTTTACCAGGATATCCTCTGTGCCCTGGCACGCGACTTCAAGCTGCTTTTGTATGTCTTTTTCCATTTAATACCGGCCTTTATTAAATCCAAGAATTTGAAAAAAAAATATATTTTAAAAATACCTTAAAAATTTGAATTAAATATTAGCATAGCTAATATCAGGATGTCTAATATATATACGGCATTTATTTATTAAATAATATAGAGGTTGCATGGTTGTGGTATACTCTGTTAAGTCGGCTGTCTGTTATTAAATATATTTGCATCCGAAAATATATCAGCGCCTTTATTAAAAGAATAAAAAATAACAGAAAACTAATAAAATCGCATAAACGTCTAAATTCCTTAAACAGGGCTCTTAAAAAATTTTAAAGGGTTATAAAAAATCTTTTAAAGAGCAATAGGGGTTGTACTAAGAGGAATTAAGCAATAATAAAAAGAGTAAATAAATATTATTTTGTAAAGGGGTTATTTTTTAATGGTTAAAGCTTCAAAAAAGAAAACAGCCAGGGGTTGCTTTCTATCATTTATTATAGTTTCAGCAATTTTTATAATACTTTTCCTGTTTGTGGGCCTGATAGGTGGGATGTTATATTTAAGGACAGCGCCTTCACTTGAAGAATTGACCCCTTCACAGATTGCCGAGACATCCAAGGTCTATGCAATAGACGGTAGCCTGATTACTGAATTTCATGCAGAAGAAAACAGGGAAATAATAACTTTTTCAAAAATGTCTGAAAATATAAAAAATGCCGTCGTAGCAGTTGAGGATAAAAGATATTATGAGCACCAGGGTGTCGATTACCGGAGGATATTAGGCGCCCTTATTGCAGACATCAGGTCAGGGACTCTTGAGGAAGGCGCAAGCACAATAACAATGCAATACATCAAGAATGTTTACTTTACCCCTGAAAAGACGTTCGGGAGAAAGATAAATGAAGCCATCATTGCCGTACAGCTTGAAAGGAATTATACCAAGGACAAAATCCTTGAGATGTACCTCAACACAATTTATTTCGGCGCAGGCAATTACGGAGTTGAAAAAGCGGCACAGACGTATTTTGGAGTTTCTGCAGCAGAACTTGATATGCCGCAGGCAGCATTGCTTGCGGGGCTTATCAGGTCTCCTGAATATTATAACCCCTTTAATGAAGTTGAAAGAGCTGAAGAGCGCAGGAATCTTGTATTAAAACTTATGAATGATCAGGGCTATGTAGACAGTAAAGAATATCTTGAATACCTGACTGAACCGGTAGTACTAAATAAAAACCAGGCGCCGGAAAGTGAAGTTGCACAAAACAGGTTTGCTCCTTACTTCATTGATTATGTAAAGCAGCAGCTTTATGATAAAAAATTTACTGATTATGACGTATTTAAGGGTGGTTTAAGAATATATACGACCCTTGATAAAAACTTGCAGACAAAAGCCGAAGAGGCTATAAAGACAGTTTTTCCGACAGATCCAGGGCCGTCTTATGCCCTGGTTTCAGTGGATCCATCAAACGGTTATATTTACACTTTGATAGGGGGAAAAGATTATAATGAAAGCAAGTTCAACACTGCCACACAGGGCAAAAGGCAGCCTGGCTCGGTATTTAAGACACTTGTGCTCATGGAATCAATCAGGCAGAATATGTCTCCCAACGATAAATATAATCCTAATGGACCGCTTGAAATTGAAATGCCTTCAGGACCTGACTGGAAAGTAGAAAATTACGGCGGTAAAACCTATGATACAGACCAGATGACTGTAACAGACGCAACAATAAACTCTGTTAATGTAGTATATGCGCAATTGATGATGAAAATCGGGGCTGAAAATGTCGAAAAACTATGCAGTGAAATGGGAATAGAAGAAATCGGCAGTAACCCGGCGATAGCCCTTGGGGGACTCGAAAAGGGTGTTACCCCAATTGATGTAACAAAGATTTTCTCTACTTTAGCTGCTAATGGTTATTACAGAGAGCCTGTCTGCATATTAAAGATAACGGATTCGGATGGCAATATATTATATGAATATGATCCTGAAAAGAATGAAAATAATAAAAGAATACTGGAAGAACCAGTTGCATTCCATGTGACAACAATACTCGAAAAAGTAATTACAGAAGGAACCGGCAAGGGTGCAAATATCGGCCGCCCTGCTGCTGGAAAAACAGGCACCACCAGCGATTATAAAGATGCGTGGTTTGGGGGATATACTCCTGAACTTGCTACAGTTGTATGGATGGGATACCTGGAATCCAGCAGACCTATGGACAGTATTAATGACAGAAGCGTCACTGGAGGGTCTTTCCCTGCTGATATCTGGCGGGAATTCATGGTCGCAGCCTTAAAAGACCGGCCCATACTGAACTTTGGCACCGGTGACGGAGAACTGATAGATGTTGAGGTCTGTACAGAATCCGGCTTATTGCCTACTTTCTGGTGCCCAAAAGAAAAACTTGGTTTTATGATTTTTGTTAAAGGAAAAGAACCTAATGAAGTCTGCAACATTCACAATAAGGTAGAAGCTCCTGATGTTATCGGGCGCTATATTGAAGAAGTAAGACAGGGATTTGCCGATATGAATTTTATTATAGAGGAAATCTATGAATTTAATGAAGATTATGATGAGGATGTTATTTTCGACACTGACCCTGAACCCGGAACCATTCTTGAGTCCCTGACAGGGGAACCGCTGAGCATGACCCTGTATATAAGTAAAGGACTTGAGACTATCGAGATGCCTGACCTAATAGGCCGCAAGATAGAATCTGCAAAGGAAAAGCTCGAGAACGCAGGTCTTCCTGAACCTCAGGTAGTATATGATTTCAGCGATGAGCAGCCCGCCGATAGAGTCTTCGCACAGGATCCTGAAGCGGATTCAATGGTTACAAAAACAACAGATATCACTATTTATGTTAGTAAAGGCTTAAATCCTGAAGGAGAAATCCCTGAAGTTACCGGTTTGACCGAAAGTGATGCTATTGATAAGCTAAATCTTGCCGGATTTCTAAATATAAAAGTTGTTGCTGAAGAGAGTAATGAAAAAATTGGGGTTGTATTTGAACAGGACCCGGAACCAGGCTCATTACATGCCAAAGAAATTGAGGTAAAGATAAAAATCAGTACAGGTATTGAAGTTCCAGATGTCAGCGGTATGGAAAAATCGGATGCAATATCCCTGCTGGAAAGCATGGGGTTTTCTGTAACCGTGTTGCCGGATACTGATGCTTCAGGAAATGTATTATCACAGGACCCGGAAGCTTTTACGTTCCAGGAATATGGCTCAACAATCAAGATAAGAATTGAAGACACGTCAAGCACAGATACTTCTGTCGATACAGGCACTGTTGAGCCGTAAATAATATTGTGCGCTTAATCATTTATAAAAAATGGATTTTAAGGATTTTAAAGCAATTCCCTGAACAAATGACCTCTTGTATAACCCGAAAACAGGCTTTTCCCAAGAGCTGTTTCTCTAAGAATGCTGTATTCGCCTAACTGTCCATTTAAAATCATCTGAATTGCTTTTTTATACGATTCTATTATCTGGTTTATATCCGACTGAGCAAAGGTCCTTGTATCTATATAAATATTGCTGATGCCGCTTTTCAATACTTCCGGCAGGTCAAAAAAATTGCAGATATTTTTTGAACTTAAAAAAACAAGGTTTTCATTATAGCCGCTGATCACCCTGAACTCATACCCCTTCCTGTCAATAATGTAATATGCCTGATTGCTGCCGTTTTTTGAACCGGCCTGTTTTTTAAGGTAATCTATTTTAAACCTTGATTCCATGACCGGATAAAATCCATAACTGTAAACTGAAAATTCTATATTTTGAGTACCACAATTTCTTATAAGGTCTATTGATGAACCCATTTCTGTAAGGCTGAGCTCTACAGAAAATGTAATACATTTAAGCAATTGTTTTTCACTGTAAGTCTTCAAAACTGAATCGAAGAAAGACAGGGCTTTATGATTAAAAATATTCAGACTGTGGTCCAGATAGATTTCAATGTTTTTTTTCTTATTACACTCTGCTGCAATTTGCTTTAAAACTCCGATGTTTGAAACTGCAAAATTAAATACTCCTGCTGATACCAGTGCATCCAACCCCTTTTCCATGATTATAAAATCCCCGTCATATAGTATGTTTGGAGTTTTGATAACCAGTCTGGTATTATTTTTAGCGCATTCCCTATTCAGGTTTGAAATCCTGTCCAGGTAATCCATTCTAAATACTTCTAAAAAATTATTTAAGACTATATTTTCAATTCCGCTACCAGCGGTTGCTACGGCATCCTCGATACTGTAAACCTCTGCGGTTATCGTAACGGGATTTTTTGTTTCTTTAACAGTTATTTTTTTTGATTTTTTTATTATTGAATTTTCTTTTTCCAAGCCTGTTTTTTCAGTTAGACGCTCATAATATTTAAAATAACGGGCGATTTTGACTTCATGGCCTGCCCGGTCCCAAAGCCCCTTTGGTTTATTCTTTTTTGCTGGACCCTTATCACCATAAAGTTCGGATCTTTTTATCTTCCCGCTGGCAAAAAGATTCTTTGCTTCCCTGTCAAGGGAACTATCAAAAAACATAAAAACCCTGTCGCCTTCATTTATTCTAATATCCTTATTAATTATGATCCGGTAAAGTATCCTGCCGCCTTTCTCTCCTATCTGACTGAAATCAGTGATTCTTACCTGTTCATTTCCCCTGTTCGTCCATATCTCAATGATGTCTTCTTTGTTTAATCTCCAATTACTACTTATAATTATTGAAGAAACCCTTTTCGCCCCTGCAGCTACTCCATAACTTTTTCTTTCATTCAAATTCCTGCTGGCTGGTTTTTTTATTTCTTTTATTTCCTTTTCACCAGTATTGCTGAAGGTTATCTTATTTATCCGGCCGAGAAAATTACCTATACTGCCTGACTTTTTTATAGAAACTATATTTTCCGGAAAATCTTCAAGGAAATAACCCGTACCCAGTCCCCTGGAAAATATCTGCGTTATTTTGTACAGGTCTTCAGGCTCTATATTGTATTGTTCCGGATTCGTAAAATATATATCAAGGTATTTTCTATAAATTGCTGTTACTATTCCTACATATTCTGCAGTCTTCATGCGTCCTTCTATTTTCAGTGCACTTACGCCTGCCGCAGCGATATGAGGTATTATTTCAAGTGTAAAAAGATCGTTTTTGCTTAAGAGGAAAGCTTCTGTTCCTTGTATTTCTTTTGGATGCAGCCTTTTTTTATCTTCACTGCCCTTTAATTGAACCAGTCCAAGCCTATATTTCATCCTGCATGGCTGTGAGCACCTTCCCCTGTTGCCGCTTCTTGCACCAGTAAAAGAGCTGAAATAACAGTTGCCGGAATATGAATAACACTGTGAACCATGAGCGAATACTTCAACTTCAAAATCTTTTCGGGCTTTGGTTATATTGATTATCCCATCAATGGTCATTTCTCTTGCAAGAACTGCTCTTGAAAAGCCAAGCTCAGACAATAGTTCTATTGACTTTGTATTATGCAGGTTCATCTGTGTGCTTGCATGTATCCTTATGCCCGGGAACAATTCCGTGATTATCTTAAATAATCCCATGTCCTGGATTATTATTCCGTCGCTGCAAACTGCAAGAAATTCATTTAAAAAATATGCAAGTTCCGTAAGTTCAGCATCCTTAAAAAGAGTATTCAATGCGAGATAGACTTTGACTCCATTATCATGCGATATTTTTACCGCTTTTTTTAATTGTAAAAACTCAAAATTCTCGGCAAATGCCCTGGCTCCAAATTTCTTGTATCCCAGATATACTGCATCTGCGCCGGCATTTATTGCAGCAATTAACTGTTCCCAACCACCAGCAGGGCTGACAAGCTCGATTTTTTTTATATTTTTTGTATCAGGCTTCATAAAATACCAGTCAGACAGCTAAAACCGCAGGTGCATGTTGTGCAATTATATATTGCTTGCTATTATCTCGTCAGGTTCAGGGATTCTTGTTTTGATTTCTTGAAGTTTTTCCTTGAATCGGCCAACTGTTTTTTTGTGATTTCTGAGCATGCTTTTAACTGATTTTATAGATGTTCCGCATCCTGTAACTTTTGCAGCGATGCTGTTATTTGTAGTGATAAAGCTGTAAAAATCCCTGTCAAAATACTTTGAATAGCATTGTAATTTTTCAAGCGGAATATTTTTCAGCAATAGATTATTCTCAATGCAGTACTTTACTAGCCTACCAATAATATTATGGGCACTCCTGAACGACTCACCTTTTTTCACCAGGTAGTCTGCTGCATCCGTAGCCTCCAAAAAACCTGAAGCACAACTTTCAGACATTTTGTCCCCTTTAAATTCTATACTTTCGAGCACTTTTACAAATATCTTAAGGCTTTCCAGGGTCTCCCGGTATGCATTAAAAAATATTTTTTTGTCTTCCTGCATATCACTGTTATAGGTTGATGGCAAACCTTTCATCAGGGTAAATACCTGCATTAGATTTCCTATTACCAATGCGCTTTTACCTCTTATTATTTCCAGTATGTCAGGGTTCTTTTTCTGTGGCATTATGCTGCTTCCGGTACAGAAAGAATCATCTATTTCTACAAATGAAAACTCCTGTGTATTATAAATTATAAGGTCTTCACAGAACCTGCTCAAATCAAGCATAGTCATACTGCAGCAATATATAAAATCAATTATGAAATCCCTGCTGCTTACAATATCCATGCTGTTTGAGCCTATCCGGCTGAATTTAAGTAATTCCGCAATAAGTTTTGTATTAACCGGATAACCGCTTCCGGTGCAAGCCCCG
Source organism: uncultured Actinomycetota bacterium (assembly GCA_964354265.1). Lineage (GTDB taxonomy): Bacteria > Actinomycetota > Humimicrobiia > Humimicrobiales > Humimicrobiaceae > Fen731. The sequence continues at coordinate 7,058 of CAYGYY010000008.1, read as the reverse complement.
GCTCCAAGAGGCAGGTAATCACAGTCATTGAAATTTCTGAAAAATTTTTCAATGTCCCGTGAGAATTTTTCAAAATATGAAAGCAGATAATGGGATACAAGAACAGGTTGCGCCTTCTGCATGTGTGTGTATGCAGGAAATACAAGATCCTTGTTTTCCTCAGCTTTTTTCAGGATTGCATTTTGCAGGCCGGTAAGAAACTGCAGCATTTCAAAGTTAGCATGCTTTAACAGTATGAGCTCATCCGTCACTATCTGGTCATTCCTGCTTCTTCCAGTGTGTATCTTTCTGGCAGCTTCGCCAGTAATATTTACAAGTTCATATTCTATTAAGCTGTGTATGTCTTCATAATCCTCAAAGCTTACTTTACCTGAGCTTATTTTTTCTTTTACTTTCTTTAATCCTGTAAGTATTTCTTTAAGTTCAGCAACAGAAATTATCCCGATACTTTCAAGGCCTATTGCATAGGCAGCAGTACCTGCAATATCCTGTAAATATAGATTCCTGTCAATATATATAGATGATGTAAACTTTTCTGCAAGGATATCCGGCGCTTTGTCTATCCTGCCCTTCCATAATTTATCTTTATCCATTTGTTTCTTATTCCTGCGCTTATAATTTATTTATTTTTTAATCCGTCCCTTTAAACCAAGTATTTCATATGGATATCCCCAGATCTTTATAAAGCTTTCAGAATGCTTCGGGTCAAAAAGATCACCGCTGTCATAAGTAGCAAGGCTGAGGTCGTATAATGAATATTGCGATTTTCTTCCGCAAACTGCAAAGTTTTTATATTCAAGTTTTACTTTAACTGTGCCGCTGACATATTCCTGGCTTGAATCCACAAAGCTTTTCAGGCAATCCATAAGAGGCGTATACCATAATCCGTAATAAACCATTTCTGCCATCTTTTCTTCAAGTATATATTTATAATGCAGCACTTCCCTATCAAGTATAAGGCTTTCAAGCTGCCTGTGGGCCTCGATAAGTACGACTGCAGCAGGCGCTTCATATATCTCTCTTGACTTTATGCCGATAAGACGATTTTCGACCATATCAGCCCTGCCTATACCGTAAGACCCTGCAATACTGTTTAAGTCTTTTATTAAGCTGAGCATATCCTGTCTTTTCCCGTTAAGTGAAACAGGGATGCCTTCTTTAAACTCAATTTCTATATATTCAGAATCCCCTGTTTTTTTAGTGATCCTGGTCCAGGCATAAATATCTTCCGGTGGTTCTACCCAGGGGTTCTCAAGCAGTCCGCATTCTATGCTCCTGCCCCATAGATTCTCATCTATGCTGTATGGAGATTTTTTTGTAACATTTATCTTTATATTATGCTGCCTGGCATATTCTATCTCTGCTTCTCTTGTCATATTCCATTCCCTTAATGGCGCTATTATCTTTAAAGCAGGATTCAAGCTCCTTATCCCAACATCAAACCTGACCTGGTCATTGCCTTTTGCAGTGCAGCCATGGGCTATTGCTCCGGCGCCCTCTGACTCTGCGGCTTCTACAAGTTTTTTAACAATCAGGGGCCTTGCAAGTGCTGTAGCAAGCACATAATTCTTTTCATATTTCAGGTTTGCTTTTATGGATGCAGAGATAAAATTATCGATAAAATCTTTTTTCGCATCTACTATTACAGCTTTATTGACACCATTCAATAGCGCTCTTTGGTAAGCTTCATTCAAATCATCGGGCTGCCCGCAATCAATAAGGACTGCGATGACCTCCATGTCATAATTTTCTTTTATCCATTTTATCGACACCGAAGTATCAAGGCCCCCGGAGTAAGCAAGTATCACTTTTCCTGTCATCTTCCCTGGATTTCCTTTCTTTAAAATGTCATTTTCATATTTATGGTCTAAGGTTTTGTTTTTCAGTAATGCCTGAAAAGCTCCAATATCTTTTTTGCACCGAATTCATTCTCAATTATGCATATTATAGTATCATCTCCTGCAACAGTACCCAGTATCTCAGTAAAATTTGAGCTGTCAATTGCCGCTGCAACTCCCTGGGCTTCACCAGGGTTTGTCTTTATTACTATTATATTATTTGCCCTTTCCACTGAAAGCACGTTTTCTTCAAATTTTGTCTTCAACTTCCTTATGCCTGCATTGGGATCGCTAACATATTTTGTTCCCATTGAATAATATTCATTTCGGTCAGCATCATGGACTTTTATAAGGCTCAAGTATTGCATATCCCTTGAAACTGTGGCCTGCGTAACATTAAAACCGGATTTTTTCAGCTCTGCAAGCAATCTATCCTGTGAAGATATCTTATTAGTTTTTATTATTTCCCTTATTGCTTTCAATCTTTCAGGCCTGTTCATATTCAATAAAGCCCCTTTTTTATTTGATCATCCATTCTATTTAAGCTCATTTCCAATCAGTTACTTTTTTTCTTATCATGAGTAAAGATATACAAGAAGCGCTTTCTGGGCATGAAGCCTGTTTTCAGCCTGCTGCCATACAATTGAATGGCTCCCGTCAAGGACTTCAGATGTTATCTCCATTTCCCTGTGCGCAGGCAGGCAATGCATTATTTTTACGCCGGGATTGGCATGGGAAAGCAATTTTTTATTTACCTGGAATTTAAAAAGTTCTGCTGTCTTTTCATCAGAATGCCTGTCGCCCATGCTTACCCATACATCTGTATAAATTATATCCGCACCATCCACTGCTTCAGCAGGGTCATATTTTAAAATAATCCTGCTTCCGCTTTCTTGCGCTATATTTAGTGTATATTCCAGCACTCCGTTATCGGGTTCATATTTACTGCTGCATCCAATTGTTATATCTATTCCCAGCTTTGCAAATCCTATCATCAGGCTGTTTGACACATTGTTGCAGTCCCCTACATATGTAAACTTAAGTGATGTGTCCAATAATCCCATCTCATCAATCGTAAAGAGGTCTGATAATACCTGGCATGGATGATAATTGTCTGTCAGCCCGTTTATTACCGGGATACCGCTATATTTTGCAAAAGTCTCAACAGTCTGATGTTCAAATGTCCTTATCACAAGACCATCAAGATACCTTCCAAATACTCTTGCGCTGTCTTCCAGCGTTTCTCCTCTTTTTATCTGAAGGTTTTCTGCTGAAAGATATATACAGTTTCCCCCCATCTGTGAAATGCCTGCTTCAAACGACAGCCTCGTTCTTGTAGAATGTTTATCAAAAAGCATTGCTATGTTTTTCCCTTTTAAAAGGTCGCAATAAATCTTCCTGTCTTTTTTCAATTTCGCTGCAAGTCCCAGCATATATTTTATTTCTGCAGATGAATAATCTTTCAGGGTAATGAAATCTTTCTTTTTTATATTATTCTCATTTATTTTGTTTTGCACCGCATACTGCCTCTCTGTCTTTTAACAATCGGTTAACTGAGTTTTCATTTGTCAGAATTTTCCAAGATTTTTGTCCAGCCATTTAAAAAGCCTGTCAATATCATATTTCTCTATTACAAGGGTTGGTAAAAACCGCAGGATTACCGGGGAAACTTTGTTTATAATAAATCCAGCGTCAAGAGCTTTTGAAACGATCTCAGCCGCTACAGGTTTTGAAAGCTCAACGCCTATCATCAGTCCCAGGCCTCTTAATTCGCTGAAAATAGAATGCTTTGCTTTGAGCCCTTCAAGCCCCTTCATAAAATACTTCCCAAGCTCATCTGCGCGTTTGGCAAGATCATTTTTTGTGAGATAATCAATTACTGCGCACCCGGCTGCGCATGAAGCAGCATTTCCACCGAAAGTAGAGCCATGGCTGCCAGGTACAAAAACACTGCTTATGGCATCGTCAGATACTATTGCACCAAGCGGCATACCCCCGCCAATGCTTTTGGCAAGCACAAGAATATCCGGCATTATCCTGTAATGCTGGTATGCAAACATCCTGCCGGTCCTGGCAAACCCTGTCTGGACCTCATCAAGGATGAGAAGTATATTTTTTTCAGTGCATATTTTCCTGAGATTTGACATAAATGCCTTTTCTGCGATATTGATTCCACCTTCTCCCTGCACTGGCTCTATAAGGATTGCGCAGGTATTGCTGTCGATTTTTTCCATTACTGAATCAATGTCGTTTAACCTGGCATAATCAAAACCTTCAACCAGAGGTTCAAATATTTTCTGTTTTTCCTCCTGGGCAGTTGCTGAAAGAGCTCCGAGTGTCCTGCCATGAAAAGATTTATAAAAAGACACTATCTTATAGCGCTTATTGGAATACTTCTCTTTTGAATATTTTCTAGCAAGTTTTACCGCAGCTTCAATAGCTTCGGTTCCGCTGTTTGAAAAAAATACTTTTGTTCCAAAACCGGTGGCTTCGCAAAGTTTTTTTGCAAGCTCTACTTGTGGTTTACTGTAATAAACATTGGACGGCTGCACAATATCCTTGATTTGTTTTAGAAGTCTTGAAACTACAAGAGGATTGCTGTGCCCTACATTCAGGCAACCATATCCCGCTATAAAATCAACATATTTTTTGCCATTTGCATCCCATAAATACTGCATCTTTGCCCTGGTAAATACGGCCGGCAATCTTGAGTATGTCTGCATCAGGTACCTGCTTCCCTCATCAAACACTATGCTGTTGTTGTCAGTTTCGTGAGTTAAAACTGAAATTTTTCTTGCATTTTCTTTATCTTTGTTTCTTGCCATTGTAAATACCAGCCATTCTATAAAAATCAATAAATAACTATATCGTAATCATCGTGCCAATACCTTTATCAGTGAATATCTCTACCAGTATCGAGTGCGGAGTCGTACCGTTTAAAATGTATGCCCTCTCTACTCCCCCCGCTAATGCAGTAATACAGGCTTTTACTTTTGGTATCATTCCTGCTTCAATTTCCCCACTTCTAATCATCTCTTCACATTTTACAGATGAAAGAGATGATATTAGTTTTTTTTCTAAAAAGCCTGTCTCTATGCTGTTTTTTCCACCCGTACCTGCTATGCCATCCACGTCCGTTAGAAGGATAAGTTTTTTAGCATTTACTGATATTGCTATCTCGCTGGCACAGGTGTCAGCATTGATATTATAAAAATTCCCTATCCCGTCTGTGCCAAGGGTGGCTATTACCGGGATATAATCTCCCGAAAGGATATTCTTTATAAAACTGGAGTCTATTTCAGTTATCTCGCCAACATAACCCAGGTCTATCTCAATGCCTGCTTTTTTATAATATTTTTTTCTGCATTTTATAAAATTACCATCATTTCCGGAAACGCCTATTGCTTCATTTCCATGCTTGTTCAATAATGCTACGATTTTAGAGTTTATGCTTCCCATCAGTACCATACGAACAACATCAATAGATTCCTTTGATGTTACCCTTAAGCCGTCTACGAACTCCACTTCAATTTTTTTTTCGTTCATAAGCTGAGTTATTTGTTTCCCACCACCATGAATAAGAATCACCCTGATGCCAACATATTTCATTAGGATAATATCATCCAACACGCCCTGCATTATTTCGTCATCCTCCATCATGGCTCCGCCGATCTTTACTACGACTGTCTTTTCAAAATACTCCTTTATATAGGGCAGGGCTTCAAGCAGCACCATGGCTTTGTTAAAGTAAACACTCTCTATCTTATTCTCGTTACCATTATAAAACTCGATATCTTTTTTTATCCCATTGCAATCATTATTATTTGATGCCATTTCAGTATAAACCTTCTTTCTGTTCATAGCCAAATACCAGATTCATATTCTGCACAGCCTGGCCTGCAGCCCCTTTCATAAGATTGTCAAGGACGCTGAATATTTTAAGATATCCGGTCCTTTCATCAAGGGAATACCCTATATGACACATATTCGTCCCTGCTACATCTTTTATCTGGGGTATCTTCTCTCCCAAGAATCTTACATATAAAGAGTTTTTATAAAAATCTGCAAAAGCAATATTGATTTTTTTCTTAAGCTCCTTGAAATATCCGGCATTTTTTAATGCTGTGCCTTGAATTTTCAGGGATTTATGATTCTTCAGGTATATCCTGCAATAGACAGAAGTAAAAATTCCCCTGTCTATTGGCAAAAGATGCGGAGTAAAACAAATTCTGGTTTCCTTTCCGGACAGGACTTCGAGCTCCTGTTCGATCTCTCCTATATGTCGATGCATTGTAGGTGAATATGCATAAAAATTATCATTTAGACTATAGAAAAGATACTCATTCTTTAATTTCCTTCCTGCTCCAGAGACTCCTGATTTTGAGTCAACATTAATATCGCAGACATCAAACATACTATTTGAAATAACCGGTGCTAATGCAAGTAATATTGAAGTCGGATAGCACCCCGGGTTTGCAATATATTTTGAGCTCCTGATTTTATCTCCATTTATTTCAGGAAGACCGTACACAAAATTTTTCAGCAATTCCTTGAGAACATGCTCTTTTCCATACCAGAGCCTGTAATTTTCAGGTTCTTTTATCCTGAAATCAGAGCCAATATCTATTATTACACCCTTGAAACTGTTTAGATATTTCTTTACAAATTCCATCGACTCTGTAGCAGGAAGGCATAGAAAAATTATATCGATCTCCTTAAAGCTTTCTTCATCTAATCCTGAATAAGAAGTGAAATAAAGCTGCTCTTTTTCTTCACATCCAGCTTCATTTTTTATATAAAAAGAGGGGAAAGCTTCACATACCGCTATCCCACTGTATGTATTTGAAGTTGTAATTACAACCTTTACATGAGGATGTCCAAATAAAAGCTTTAAAAGTTCAAGTCCAGTATATCCTGAACTTCCTGCAACAGCTGCTTTGATCTTTTTTAGATTATCTCCCATAATTTTAAACCCATTTAGAATATTTTATTATTGCTAGAATCTATTACTAATATTATGTTTTGTATATTATACATAAATATTAAATATTATGCAATATTTAATCTGAATAATGACAATAAGAAAAATACTGCTTTAAACAGGGTTACTAATTCAAGGTTTATAATTTTGAATTATTCCTTGTTACAATGGTTCGAATTCTTTCTGGCCAGCCAAAGAATACAAGTCGAAGCATTATCTCTTTTTATGTTTTAAAATCC
>CAYGYY010000007.1:16958-41852 GCA_964354265.1 uncultured Actinomycetota bacterium | reverse complement strand
AAATCACCGGTGTTATATTTAAAGCAAATGTCAACGGCTCTTAAGTCCATAATACCGCCGAGCAGTACCTTTTCTGCTTTGCTTTCAATGACCCTGTTTAACATGTAGGCATTATCCCCTGCTGCTCCTGCTGTGGTATTATCACCGCTGTCTGATATGAAAACCGGTTTCTCATCAGCATTTACTGCAATTTCTATTGCCCTTTTAGCATCTACTGCGTCTATCGTAAATTTGAATTCATGCCTTTTATCATAGAACATCCTCGCAAGTTTATCAGCTTCTTTTTGGGCCTGTGCCTGGTCGCTTTCATGAATGACAATAACAGATGGCCCTGTATATTCAGAATCCACCCATGGCTGGCCATTGAATACTTCAGCGCATAAAAACCCTGGGGTTGAATCAACAATATCAGCCTCTTCAAAAATGCTTCTTAATGGTTCATTATCTGTCTGCACCATATCCCCTGCAACAATGACATTTGCGCGGGCAATTGCCGGTTTTGGCAGGATTTTCCTATTGATGCATTCAAGCAGCAACCTTGCAGCTTTTTGTTCTGTCTGCGCCATATCGCGGTGTGGCGCAGTCCTGTATCCGCATATAATATTTGCAAGTTTTATAATCTCATCAGTATTATTTGCATGAAAATCAAGAGCGACTGCAACCGGGATTTTATAACCTGTGATTCTACGTATATTTTCCAGGATATGCTGTTCGCCTGAACCGATACCTTCTACAAACATTGCACCGTGAAGGTAAAGCCAGATTCCATCAATGCCATCGATGCTCTCTTTTTTTACCACATCGTTTATTTTCTGCTCAAGAGCCAGGAAATCTGCCTTTAACACCATCCCACCTGGCAAAGCATTGCAATACAGTGTCGGGATTATTTGTGCGCCTGCCTCCTTAAAAATTTCTACTGCATTTATCCTGTTGAGCATATCTTTTCCATGCGCACACACAAAATCTTTTCCTGTAGTTTTAATTGAGCTTAGCGTATTTGTCTCCTGCTGAATTGAGCCTGTAATTATTTTCATTCTTATCCTTTTAACTGGATTTTTTAATAATTAAAATGCAATTCTTTAAATGCAATTATTTCTGGTAATTGCCTGGCCTATGCCAGCAGTATTGGGAATACTGCTGTTGACAACATTATTAATTGTTATAAATGCTGTTATTAATGCAGGTTATGTTTTCCTGATGCTGCCGCTCCTGCTTAAATAAGCATCAACAGCAACAACTGCTACCAGCACCAGGCCTTTTATTAAATTCTGGTAATATGCCTGCAGCCCTAAAAAAATCAATGCTTTATACAGTATTCCAAGCACAAGCATTCCGAAAAATGTTTTTATAACACTTCCACTGCCACCTGATAGAGCGGTTCCGCCAATTACAGTTGCTGCAACTGCAGTCAGTGACAGGTCCACTCCATACTGGACAGAGCCGGCTCTAACCTGGGATACAAGCATTATGCCGGCAAGCGCTGAAGCAAATCCTACAATTACAAAAACCATATATTTAAAAAATAAAGTATTAATTCCTGAGAGTTTTGCGACATTTACATTTCCGCCGGTTGCATAAATATTTCTTCCAAACCTTGTGTATGTCATTACATAATAAGCAATACCTACAAATATTACATAAATATAAATCAAATATGGTATTCCAAATAGAGTGCCGGTGCCCATTTTTGCTATGAACTGGTTTGACGTGCTCACCATGTTACCATCTGTAAATACAAGCGCTAGACCCCTGATCATTATCATCATACCCAGGGTCGTAATAAATGAGTTGACCTTTAGTCTTGTGACTATAATGCCATTTAAGCTGCCGATTATCATTCCGGATAACAGTGTGACAATAAATGCAGCTACGATACCCCAGGCTGTTGAGCCCCACATGTTAAGCAATGTACAGAACAATATTTGGGACCATATAAATGTCGAGGTTGCGCTTAGGTCAAACTCCCCGCAAATAATAGCTATGGTCATTGTACATGCCACTACGCCATATACTGATATATCCATAAACAGATTTGTTATATTTGTAAGCGCCAGAAAATCAGGTTTGAGGATTCCTATTACAATCGCAAATACCAGGAATATGATGAAAACCGGCTGCTCTAAAACAAACTTTTTTATATTGAAGGATCTCTTCTTTGGGGTGCTTTGCTGATTCATGCTGTCAACTCCTTTATTTCAGCGCTTCTTTTTAATCCATCAAGCGCGACTGCGGTTATAATTATAGCCCCTCGGACTATAAGCTGAGCATATGCATTTACTCCTACAACATTCAGGGCATTAGCAAGGATGCCCAGTACCAGAACACCAATTATGGTCTTGGGTATGCTTCCCGAGCCTCCCATCAAACTTGTCCCCCCGATGACGACTGCAGCAATTGCGGTCAATTCATAACCTGCACCCTGAAGGGGTGATGCCGAATATACCCTGGAGGTCACGATTATTCCTGCAAGGCCTGCGCACATGCCACAGATGACAAAATTAATGACACGTATTTTCTTGATTTTTATACCTGCCATTTTTGCCACATCCATATTTGCGCCAAAAAAGTATGTCTGCCTTCCAAAATTCGTATTTGCCAGCAAAAAATGCATCAAAACTGCAATTACTATAAAAATCAGGATAGGTCCAAAATCTGTTCCCATTTTTGTATACAATCTCTCTTCAGTAAATCTGCCGAAAATGAATTGTCCGCCACTAACAAGCAAAGCAAGGGCACCAACGACTATCTGCATGGAATAAGTTATTATAAATGATTCCCCCAACCGGCCATTGACTGCGGCAAGTATTGCACCATTTGCAAATCCTACAGCAGCGCCAACTGCTATAGCTGCTACTACCGCCAGGACGGCAGCCACATCAACATTTCCGGTTACGCCTAAAGAATTCATTATCATGATTGCGATAACTCCAGTCAGCGAAACTGTTGACCCTATTGACAGATCCATGCCCCCGGCAATCATTACATAAGTCATTCCCAGCGCGCACAGTCCTATTGCAGACGACTGGCGCAATATATTCAGGAAGTTATTAATAGAAAAAAAGTCCGGTTCAATTATTGATACAAATATTATTATTATTACAAGCCCTATCAGCAGACCGTAGTTCCGGACAGTGGAAATAAAATTTATCTTCCTCCTAGGCTTTCCCACCAGTTCCTCCATTGGTATTGACATTGGTACTCATTATCATATGCATTACCGCTTCAGGCGACATCTCTTCTTTCATTAGCTCGCCCTTTTTTACGCCTGCATTTAAAACAATTACCCTATCACACATGCCCAGTACTTCAGGCAACTCAGAGGATATCATGATTATGGACTTTCCCTGCTCTGCAAGTTTATTTATCAACAAATAAATCTCATATTTTGCACCTACATCTATTCCTCTTGTAGGTTCATCCAGTATAAGTATGTCAACATTTGAAAAAAGCCATTTTGCAAGCACCACCTTCTGCTGGTTGCCTCCTGAAAGATTTATAGTCAGCTGGTTTATTGATGGTGTTCTTATTCCAAGATCATCTGCAAACTGCTGTGCATATTGTTTTTCCAGCCTGTTTATTAGTATGCCGTTTTTGGATATTTTAGGAAGGTTAGTAATAGTGATGTTTTTTGCTATATTATAATCAAGGACAAGACCTGTTTCCTTTCTGTCCTCTGTAAGGAGTCCTATGGAATTGCTTTTTCCGTCATAAGTAGAATGAATAGCAACTTTTTTCCCTTTTATTATAATCACTCCGTCATCATGTTTTTCTGCACCAAATAAGGCTTCTGCCAGCTCAGTCCTTCCAGAACCCACCAGGCCCGCCAGTCCCAGGACTTCACCTTTTCTCAAGTTAAATGAAACCCCTTTTACAAGACCCCTCCTTGTTAAATTCTGTACTTCAAGCACGACTTCTCCCGGTATTACATTACGCTTCGGGAATTCCATATCAACGCTCCGCCCGACCATCAATTCTATTACCCTGTTCTTTGTAATATTTTTTACCGGTTGGGTATCAATTATATGGCCATCCCTGATGACTGTAACTGTTTCACAAATGCTGAATATTTCTTCCAGCTTATGCGATATATAAATAATGGTAATGCCTTCACCCTTAAGCTTCGCTATTATCTCAAATAATTTATCTATTTCATTTAAAGTTAGAGATGAGGTGGGCTCGTCCATTACAATGATTTTTGCATCAAATGATAGCGCCTTTGCTATTTCAACAAGCTGTTTTTGTGCGGCGCTGAGATCCTTTATTTTTTCCGTGACACTAAAATTAAAGCCCAGTTCATCAATCAATGACTGGGCATCCTGGTTGATATGTCTCCAGGCGATTTTCCCTCTTTTAACCGGGAGCCTGTTTAAATAAATATTTTCAGCCGCTGTAAGCGTATTTATCAGGTTAAACTCCTGGAATATAAACCCTATGCCTTTTGCCTGGGCTTCTTTTGTATCCCTGAACCTGCATGGTTCACCGTTTACAATTATTTCACCCTCATCTGCAAATTCTACTCCATTAAGTATTTTCATAAGAGTTGATTTCCCGGCACCGTTTTCCCCTACCAGGCCATGAACGGAACCGCGGGCAACACTGAATGATACATTGTCCAGCGCCACTACTCCAGGAAATGTCTTTGTAACACCTTTCATTTCAATGATATAATCAGGTATTTTTTACTCCTTTCCTGTTTTAAATGTACCCAAAAGACTTTATATCCTTAAGTCTTTTGGGTACATTATAATATATTATTCCTCTTATTCTAAGAAATGTTTTTAAGATTTAGAACCAGCTGAAATCATCAGCATTCTCTTTTGTTGCAATATCCATAGGTATGTAAGTCACAGCTTCAATTGTTTCGCCTTTGAGCAATTTATTCATTGTCTCTACAACTAATGCGCCTTCGAGTCCGGGATCCTGTGTAGAAGTACCATAAATATACCCGCCCTTTATACCTTCATAAACGCTTTGATTGGAACCTGCACAAATGATTGGCAATTTACCCGGTTCTATATTAGCAGCTTTCAGTGCAGCAATAGCTCCAGCTGCTGAACCACCGTCATGACATATGATACCGTCGATCTCATCACCATATGTAGTTAAATAGTCTGTCATTATAGCCAGCGCTTTGTCTGAATCCCAGTCTGCATTCTGTTTGTCTAAGAATACAATCTCGGTACCTGCAAATTCTTCGTCAAAAGCTTCATTCATAAGAATTGTCTGGGCTGCGCCTGCTGCACCTTCAATTGCTACAAGGTTGGCTTTTTTGTCCGGGAACACTTCGAATACAAGCTCAGCCATATTAAATCCATGCTTTTCTATCATGGGGCCAACATAATAAGGCACATTATTTGCTACCAGTGCTTCCTGTGTATATGCATTTACTATTATATAAGGGAAATCTTTCAATGCTTCAATAACCGGGATCGAGCCATCAACATCAGCAGGGAAGTATATAAATCCGTCAGCTGTCTCAACAGCAAGTTTTGCCTGCTCAAGCTGTTTCTGCTGGTTTGCTTCACCGTCTAAAATCTGCAATTCCATGCCAAGCTCTTCTGCTTTACCTGTTGCGCCAGGGTTAAATACCGAGCAATAAGGAGCTGTATAGAAAGCATTTGATAAGATCACTTTGAATGATGCTGCGGCTGCAGTGGTTTCAGCTGCTGCTGTAGTCTCTTCTGCAGCTGTAGTCGCACAACCAGTTATCGGTATGCTCAGAAGTGCAGCAACTACCAATACAATAGCTGCTATTAAGATTGATTTTCTTTTCATTTTTACCTCTTTTTTCTTAATTGATTGATTTTGAATTGATTGATATTGATTTATAGTAGCAATTTAGGCTATTTTCTTTTACTCACCTCCTTGATGCCTAAATATTTTATATGGAATATTTAATTCCTATTGGCAACGTTACCAATATTATATTATTTATATAGATATGGTGTCAAGTAAAAATCTTTTTAAGTTGATTCACAAACTTAGGCGAAGGATATTTCCTTCGCCTAAGTTTAAATGGATCACTATTTAATTATTCTTTTAAAAACACAAAAGGTTGATTCTAGAACTCAGATTTGAATTCTCCTACATTTTCTTTTGTTATTTTCGGGTTATCTATGTATGCATAGAACGGATCAAGTTTTTCTTTTGATTTAAGGTATTCTATACATCTTTCTGCTTCAAATTCTGCTTCAGTAATGGGAGACTGGAGAACCGTACCATACATCCAGCCATCCTTTATCATCTGCAGTGCTTCCCCGGTGCCTCCGATCCCAACCAGTTTTATATCACCAGGATTTATCCCGGCTTCTTCAAGAGCAACTTTTGCCCCGCTTGCAAGATAATCGTCATGTGCAAAAATCACATCTATGTTGTCATACCTGGTAAGGAAGTCTTCTGTGACTTTTGTTGCTTCAGCAACTGCCCAGCCTGTCGGTTGTTTGCCAAGAGTTACGATTTCTGCATTGTTTTCTGCAAAGTAATCATCAACGGCTTTCTGGTAATCAACACATGTGGAGAAACCTGCGACACCTTCGACAATTACAAGGTTGCCTTTGCCGCTGACGGATTCATATACAAGTTCTGCAGCAACCAGACCCTGCTCATAGGTTCCAACACCAGAATATCCTATAATATATGGATCTCCCTCTGCATCAGCTCTTGTATTGAAAACCATGACTGCAACCCCGGCTTCTGAAGCTTTTTTCAGAGCCGGAACTATTGCTTTCGGGTCAACAGGGCAAATAGCAATCAAGTCTACCTGCATTGCAATTGCATCGTCTACAAGAGTGCTTTGGACTGCCGGGTCCCATTTGGCATCAAAATTTACCACTTCTGCACCTGCAGCTGTTGCAGTCTCTGTAAATGATTCTGCATGAGGTGCAACAAACGGGGCATCAAAGCCACCCCACATAAAAGCTATTTTTCCAAGTGACCCGCCAGCTGCTGCAGTTGTTTCTGACGCAGCTGTTTCTGCAGCAGTTGTTTCCATTACATCCTCGGCTGTACAGCTAGCAAGAACTGCTCCTGATAAAGCTATCATTATAACTACAACCAGGATACTGATTAATCTTTTCATATTTTCCTCCCTTTTTTATTCTTGTTTTTTTAATAAATGAAAAGTCCCTTAAATAGATTCTCAAACCTCCTTTAAAAAATATTTTTTAATAAATTTTTTATTTAAACTTATTTATTTTAACATAATAAGAATCAATGGTTACTACAATGATTAATAATAATCCCTTTATAACCTGCTGCAGGTATGGAGTAATATTTAATACTATCATTGCATTACTTAAAACACCAAGCAATAGTATGCCCTGGAATGTTTTAAAAATACTTCCCTCTCCTCCGGAAAGGCTTGTCCCGCCAAGGAGTACAGCAGTGATTGCATCCAGGGCGGTATCATTGCCATAAGTCGCTGATGCTGTATTCAGCCTTGAAACAAGTAAAAATCCTGAAACTCCGCACAATAATCCTGTCAATATAAAAGCCAATGTCTTGGTTTTGATAATGCTGATACCAAAAAAGTGGGCAGCTTTGGAATTGTTCCCGATAGCATAGATATTTCTACCCCAGATAGTCTTTCGCAATATAAAACCAAAAATAACATACAGGACAAGGAACAGTATTACAGAATATGGTATCTTTAAAAATGTGCCATAACCGAATTTCAAAAAAGATTCGCTTTGCCCCTGTATCGTCTGGCTGTTTGTAAGAATCAGGACCCATCCCCTCAAAAATATCATCATTGCAAGTGTGGTAACAAAAGCATTTATCTTAAGCTTTGTAACAAGGATACCGTTTAAAAAACCTGCCAGTGAGGCGACTATCAATGCTCCTATTATTGAAATGGCTATTCCAAACCTTTCAAGTAGAACTATAACGGTTGCGGCCAGCGCCATGTTTGCACCAACAGACAGATCAAAATCTCCACCGATGATTAAAAAAGTCATTCCTATTGCTATGATGCCTGTTAATGCAATCTGGAAAAGTATATTAATTATATTTTCACTTGTTAAAAAAAGCGGGTTAGAAAGAGTCAGCAGCACCACTAACACAATAAGGATAATGAAGATTTTTTGATTATTAATAAAATCAAATACTTTTCGTTTTTCAATTTTTTCCATTTTATACCCCGGAACTAAACGTTTTCACGGCTGGTTCTTACATCAAGCCAAACAGCGACAACTATTATCAGCGCCTTTGCCATATACTGAAATGCCACCGGCAAATTTAATAGAATCATTGCATTTATAACAATTACGATAAAAAATATACCTATTACGGTCCTGTAGATATTGCCTTTGCCGCCGAACATGCTGGTGCCGCCAACAACTATTGCAGCAACTGCATCAAATTCATAACCGTTTCCTGTTAGTGGAGATGCTGTATACAACCTTGAACTCAAAATAATAGCGGCTAAAGCCGCGCAAACAGCACTGATAATGAATGTATATATCCTTATGTTGTCTATATTTATCCCGGCAATTTTGCTGGCCTCCGGATTGCTGCCTGCATGAAAAACAAATCTGCCAAGTGATGTAAGGTTTAATATGATGCCTAAAATAATTGCGACAGCTATAAAAGCAAATATATATGCAGGAAACCCCCCCAAAGAAGTTCTTCCTATTGCAATAAACCTGGAGGCATCTGAGCCTTCAACCATTTTCCCTCCGGTATAAATAAGCGCAAGCCCCCTTATTACTGCCAGTGAAGCAAGAGTTATTATTACAGAATTCGCATTGAATTTAGTTACAATAAAACCATTTACAAGGCCGATAATAACAGCTAAGACTATAGGTACAAAAATAGCAAGCCAGATACTTTGATATGATAGGCTCAGGGCCACAACACCGCATAGAGAAACAATAGAACCTACTGAAAGGTCAATATTGCCTGCTATAACAGGAAATGTAAGCCCGCAAGCTACAATCCCAAGAATTGATGACTGTTTTAATATGTTTATCAGGTTTCTTGCAGTAAAGAATGACGGAACAAATATTGTAAACATGATAAATAGGAAGATAAACACAAGGAGCACTGCCTGTTTTTTTACTATATTTTTTAGGAAAACATTACTCATCTTTTTTTACTGATAAACTGTTCTTATAAATTATATGTTCTGATAAATAATATTAATTATCTTTAACTATCTTTTTACATCTGTTTTTGAAGCGGCTGTAAGAATATTGTCAACATTAACATCTTCACCGCTGAACTGGTTTATAAGTTTACCTCTTGATAAAACAAGGACCCTGTTTGATACATTGCAGACCTCGGGTATTTCAGAGGACGAAAATATGACAGAAGCCCCGTTTTTTGCGAGTTCGTATATTATGTTATGGATTTCTTCCTTGCTGCCCACATCAACGCCCCGGGTTGGATCGTTTAAAATCATGATTCCGGGAGAAATCATCAGTAATCTTGAAATTATTGCTTTCTGCTGGTTCCCTCCGCTAAGGCTGGAAATCGGGTAATCCATATTTGATACTTTGACTCTTAATTTTTTTATATACTCCTCTACAACCTTTTTTTCTTTACGCCCGTCAATAAAGAATTTTTTCAGGACCCTGTGAATCCATAATACTGAAAAATTTGACCTTATAGGCAGCTCTAAAAATAGGGATTGCAGTTTTCTTTCTTCAGGTAAATAAGCCACATGCTGTTTTAGGGCATCTTTGGGGCTTTTAATTTTTGCTGCTTTACCGTTGATCATTATTTCATCTGCCTTACCTGGCCAAAGACCGAAGAAAGCCCTCATAAGTTCCTCTTTACCCGAACCCGCAAGCCCGGATATTCCAAGTATTTCACCCTTATAAAGGTCAAGGTCAAAATTAAAAATCCTCCGGTTTATGTTAAAATTTTTAATACTCAACACTTTTTCTGAAGTTGAATAATCCTGCTTGCTTGCTGTCTTTAGAGTTTTTCCAATCATAAGCTTTATTATTTCATCTTCATCAAAATCTTTTTTCTCAAAAGTGCCTACATTTTTTCCATCGCGAAGAATGCTTATCCTGTCAGAAACATTGATGACTTCTTTTAATCTGTGGGAAATATAAATTATGCTGATTCCTTCTTTTTTTAACTGTTCAATGATTGTAAAAAGCTGCTCGGTTTCCTTCTGGTTCAATGAAGAAGTCGGTTCATCCATAATCAGTATCTTTAGATCGGCAGATAATGCTTTTGCTACCTCAACAAGCTGCTGTACCCCTACCGACAAATTGCTCAACTTTTCTGAAGGGTTAATATCCAGGCTTAATCTCTTCAGGATTTTTCTTGATTCATTCTTAAGGTTTCCAGAATTCAACCAAAAAGGGGCTTTTTTATATTTTGGCAATTTCCCCAGAAATATATTTTCTGCAACAGATAATTTCTGGAGATTTTCAAGTTCCTGGTATATCATCCTTATTCCCAAACCAAGGGAGTCTGAGGGGGATTTTATATCTGTTTCTTTTCCGTCAATAAAGATTTTACCTGAGGTTTTTATGTAGTCTCCACAGATTATTTTCATTAAAGTGCTCTTACCTGCACCGTTCTCTCCGATCACTGCATGGACTTCTCCCTTTACAAGGTTAAAGTCAACATCATTTAACGCTCTTGTCCCAGGGAAATCTTTAATTATATTTCTAACCTCAAGTATTATATGAGACATAAGTTTTTAGAATTGGCATCGTTATCAATCAGCATATTAAAACAATAACTTTTAAAAACTAAACGACCAAATTATTTAAAATGAACTTACGAAATAGAGTTATTTAATTCTGTGATTTTATATTAATAATTAAATATATGTCAATATATGCCCAGTATTGTTCCAGTATTGCCAATCATCCGGCCAACTCTCCGGACACCTTACTTAATTGTTTGCTTATATTACTTCTATTTATATTACTTTATTTATATGTCTCCTTTAGACATATTCAACCTGCAGTTTCGGATGCCAGAATGCTTCAGGGCTTTTTTTAGCTTGACATTATTTTTTTATTGTAATATAAAATTGGTAACGTTGCCAGATAAATTTTTTAAATCCTGAAGATTATAAAACTACAGCTCCTGGGGGTGATAAAATGGACGTTATCTGCGAAATGATGAAACTTAAACCCGAGAGAGTAAAAGACTATATAGAACTTCATGATAATACCTGGCCCGAACTTGTAAAGGCGCTCAGGCAGTCAGGTTTTATTGAGGAATATATTTATATCCTTGATAATCTTGTTATAGTTATTATGAAGTGTGAAAACTTTAAAGTTGCAAGTGCAGAAGTAGAAAAAACAGAGGTTTTTAAGAATTGGGACATTGAGGTAAGAGATATGATCATCAGTGATGAGATTTTTTTTCACACAAAAGATGTCTTACTGGATCTTGAGCCTATCTGGAGGCTCGACAAATTTGATAATAATGGTGTTTTGAAGTTGTGAATTTAAAATAACAGGAAGAAATTTTATAGAAATATTACAAAAATATATTTTAAAGAAAGGAACTATTATGTCACTTCCGGACAATGAATTCAAAACGAGGATTAAAAAGGTACAGGATCTTGCACAAAAGCATAATGTGGATTTCATCTTTGTTTATTTTGATGAATACAACGTTATGAACGGCCGGTATCTTACAGGATGGTGCCCTACGGTTGAAAGAGGGGCAGTTATTGTATCGAATTATTGCGAACCATTTTTAATCGGCGGCCCTGAAGCCGGACCCTATGCCGAGATGGAATCCAAAATAAAAACCACGGAGTCAAGCCTTGTGTTTATGGTGCCTGAGGAAGAATACCCTGGAGCAGAAATCCTAAGTTTTTCCCAGATCGCTAAAAAATTCTTTGGGGGCAGGCAGATAAAAAAAATAGGACTGGTTGGTACACAATTTCTGCCTTTACAGATTTATAACCAGCTTTCTGATGAGATAAAAGGTGCTGAGTTTATTGACATTACAAAAGAGTTTGAAACCTTAAGATATGTAAAGTCCCAGTGGGAAATCGAGATGACTGCCAGGGCCTATGAAATCGCTGATGCAGGATTTAAGAAACTGATGGAATCAATCGCTGAGGGCAAGAGAGAATACGAAGCCGCTGCCGAGGCAGAATATGTCCAGAGGAAAATGGGCGGAGAAGGACTTGGGTACAGGACAATTGTGGGAACGGCAGAAAGGGCTGTTGGGATTATATCTCCTGCAAGCGACAGGATATTTAGAAATGGAGAGATTGTGCTGTCTGGCTTTTCCCCAAGATTCAATGGCTATAATGCAACAGCCTGCTACCCCATCGTAGTCGGGGGAAAACCAAATAATATCCAGGATAAATTTATTAAGGATATTTGCCAGGCCCTTTACCTGACAAAAGAAGCGCTCAAACCCGGACTGTCAGGCAGGGAAATTGATTCAGTCCCGAGGAAATACTTGCTCTCAAAGGGGTATGAAAAATACATGGTTATGCCTTTTGTGCACAGTTCAGGGCTCTGTGAATTTGAAAGGCCGTTTTTTGGACCGGGAAGCGATGACATAATCCAGGAAAACCAGGTCATTTGTATAGATGTCCCGCTGTTTGGCCATGAAGAGATACCCGGAATAAGAGTTGAGACAGGGTACAGGACCACCGGCAATGGTTCTTTACCATTTTCAAATTATATGGAAAAGCTGTTTGGATTTTAAAGACCTCCAATTAGCAGATAAAAGAGTTGATGCAGAAAAAATAGATTAGAATGGAGTTATAAATGGAAGTACTTAAAGTAAGACCATACCAGCTGTTATGCTTGATATGCTCCTTTGGTGAAAACGACAAAGGGCCTGAAGATGAGAAACTGAAAAAAATACTGGCAAAAATAAGAGAGTTTCCATTGACTCCAGTCATGCTTACATGTAATGCCGGTGATGTGTTTTCCTACCAGGACCCCGGAGTTGAAGATGATACAATAAAAGGAAGTGATTTTGACAGGATGAGGGATCTGGAAATCCTGCATAAGCTCGATTTGATGCCGGGCGCAATACTTCCTGCCAGGCTTCTTCTTTTCAGGATATTCAATCAGATTCAAAATGTATCCGGCATATGCGGGTTCAGTGAAACAGGCACCGGCAAATGGACAGGCTGTGAAAAGGCTGAAAAAGGATACTATGAAAAAGCTATCCGGGAGGTACTTCCGGGAAACCCGGATTGTTTCAGGGATTTTTATAAAATTTTTAAAGAAAAAAAGGTTTCTATTCTTCCTGAAAGAACCGAAAGAGAGCTTGACGAAGAAAAGAAACGGTCACTGGAAACAATGCTTAATGCAGAGGAAATAAAGGTCAGGCCACATATACTGATATGCGCAGTAGAGCAATATTCCGAGGGTATAAGGCCCCCTTTTGAAAATGACAACCTCCCCGAAATGCTGCAGCACATTATTAAAAATCCGGATATAAAAATAAAACTTGTCGAGGGCGCAGACTGGATGATGTGCGCTCCATGCCCGGTACTGGATAAAGAGTTGGGCGCCTGTGCGCTTGCAGTTAAAGGAGGAGGCGGGCTTGCAAACCAGCTCAGGGATTTAAGGACGCTTAAAAAACTTGGCCTGAAATTCGGCGACTCCCTGCCTGCTAAAAAGATGTATAAACTAATTTTTGAAAAAATAAAAACAACCGATGAAATTTGCACTTTTAATGGCCTATACCCTTCAGTATGGGAAGATAGGTGCGGAGCAGACAACAGGAGATGGACAAGCGGGGGCAAGGAAAATGAGTTATATAAAAAAGGCCGTGAAATGCTTATGGATGCCTTCGGAATCCAGGAATAAACATATTATAATTATCGTAATAGCATGTCAGGTTTTTTAAGCGCCAGATAATAAATAAGGCTTTAATACTTCCGGTTTAAATATTTTAAGCACTCAAGTTTCTATCCTTTTAAAGCACCCAGCGTCATTCCTGAAATAAACCATCTCTGGAAGATTATGAATATTATAAGCACAGGAATAATCGTTATCATTATTGCGGCGCTGTAAGTTCCAATTGGAACTATGTATTTACCCCCTGCAATCTGGGCAATAGCAACCGGTATAGTCTGCAATTTAGGATTTTGCAGAAACACCAGCGCAAATATGAATTCATTCCAGGTTTCCAGGAAAAGCAGGATTATACATGTGGCAATAGCCGGTTTTGAAAGGGGCAATACAATTTGAGCAAATATCCTGAAATCCGAAGCGCCATCTATTTTTGCAGATTCTTTTATTTCTTTGGGAATTTGTTCAAAAAACGACCTTAAAATAAGAACAGCTATGGGCACCAGGAATCCAATGTATGGAATTATAATTGCAAAATAAGTGTTTATCACTCCTATTTTCCTTAAAATAAAAAATAAAGGAATTAATAGTACCTGGGCCGGGATTACAAAACTGACAATTATTGCAGTGAAGGTGAATTCCTTTCCCCTGAATTTATAATTGCTGAAACTGAAAGAAGCAAGAGCTCCAATTATCAAAGCAAAAACAATAGACACGGAAGTTGCAATAATACTGTTCCTGAACATCTCTAAAAATGAAACATTAAGGTGGATTTTTGCATATTCCGCAGCATCAGCATAATTCTGGAGGGTCACTTCTTTCGGTATAAGAAACATGAAGTCCTGGTAAATTGTTTCCTTGGTCCGCAGTGATAAGGAAAATATGTATAAAATAGGTACCAGTATAATGATAATGGAAATAATTATTAATATTCGGGAAAATATATAAAAACCTTTATCTTTTTTCCAGTGAATGCCATATTCCTGTTCAATATGGCCTTTTTTCAGGTTAATGCCAAAAAATGCCATTTCCCCTATACTCCTTCACTTTTAATAAGCCTTATTCTTAAAATGCCGAAAATAATCATAATAAAGAACATGACAAATGCTATTGACGAACCAACGCCCATTTTATTGGGCCCATTGGCAGAAAATGAATAGTAATACATAAGCGTCGTTAAAACTTCAGATTGATGGACAGGGCCTCCCCTGGTAAGTACATATACGATATCAAATACCCTGAAGCTGCCTATCAGGTTTAGGATCACGTTCAGGATTATTGCCGGAACCAGTACCGGGATCACTATCCTGAATGTTTTTCCCCACCAGTTGGCGCCATCCACATCTGAAGCTTCCAATATTGTCCTGTCTACTGATTGAAGAGCGGCATAAAAAATTACAAGGTTATAACCCGTCCACTGCCATATGCTGACAGAGATCACTATCCAGATGGCAAGCTGGATGCTTGAAAGCCAGGAGAAATCTATGTTCAATATTGCGTTTATGAGGCCATCCTGTTGAAGTATCCTTCTCCATGCCAGGCTGATAGAAACAGGGGCAAGGACGGCGGGGAAAAAAATTATAGTCCTTATCAGTACACTATTCCTGAATCTTCCAAAATATATGACTATTGCCAGAAACAATGCAAAAGCGATCTGGACAGTAATATTTGCAGCTAAAAAATAAAAATTATTCCTGAATGCTATCCAGAAGTACTTGTCATTGAATAATATCCTGAAATTATCAAAGCCGGTAAAATTTTTAAAAACATTTGCATCAAAGCCGGTAAATTTATAAAAACTCAATATAAGAGACATTACTACAGGCGAGAGGACTACTGCGGCAAAGACTATCAATGCAGGAAGAAGGAATAGATAGGGTTGTCCTGTATTGCTCCAAAAATGTTGAAAAGAACTCGGGTTATTTCTGTAATCTAATTTCATTTGAGTTGACCCATCTTTTAAATGACATAAAAATTGGTATTTATTAAAAATATAATTTTAATCGATTTATGAAATCAGTCAAATTATTATTTTTATTTATCTTATTTAATCCCGGTCTTACTTTTAATTATTATTACGCTGGCAGCATCAGATGCTGCCAGCGCCAACTTATCTGTAAAAAATCCATTTATGGTTAAAAATTATATTTATTAACCCTGGAAACCGCAGACTTCATCAAGATTTTTTAATACATCATCAATAGTTTCAACACCAAACACTACATTTGCAATTCCGTCACCCAGGGCTTTTACTCCGTCAGGATAAGTGTAGATTATTTCACTGATTCTCCCCGGAGAATTATAGAGTGTTATGCAATCATCAAATACCGGATTTTCAGTCTTGGGTATATTATTGGTATCAAGACCGCATGCCGGATTGACCCCATTGGCAACAAAGATGCTTGCAGCCTGCGGGCTATTTGCCAGCCTTGCAAATGCAACTGCGAGATCCTGGTGTGCGCCCTGTGCATATACTCCAATACTGCTGCCGAAATTTTTATTATAGGCTACTGTAGAATCTGCATTTATCAGGGGATACTGGGTGATGCCTATATTCGGGTTGTCATAACTATTTTCTTCCGGTGGCATTGCACTGGCAAACCAGTCCCCCTGGGGGAACATAAAGATACTTTTTCTTTCCAGCCAGCTTCCAAATGCCTGTACCTGGTAGTCCATTGATAGTGCATCTTCAGGCCATACACCGGCTTCATTTAGTTTTACAAAAATTTCAAAAGCATTTTTGAATATCGGCTGTTGCCATGTAATTTCGCCTGCAAATGCCTGTTCCACCATATCAGGTGTTTCACCAGGCTGCTGCTGATGAACAAAATTGAAGAACGGGTTATAAAAACACCACGGTTCCAAAAATCCTGCCAGCATAACCTCATATCCTTTAGCTTTTGCAGGCTCAACCATAGCTATAAAATCTTCAGGGCTATAAGCAGCTGTCATTTCTGGAATGTCCCAGCCTATTTCCTGCAACATGTCTTTATGATACCAGACACATTCTGTTAAAGCATCTACCGGTACATGCACAATCATGCCTTCATTATATATGCCTTTAAAATTGTATCCGCTGCCCATCCAGCCTTTCCATTCATCGTCTATATCTGGCGTAAGATCCCTGAGCGCTCCTGCAGAAGCAATATCAACAACATCAGGGCCTGCATAGATTGCAAACATATCCGGTGCGCTTCCTCCTGAAATTGCAGGTTTTAGATATTCGTTGTAGGTTGTAACAGTATATTGCTTGTACTCTACTTTTACTCCTGGATTTGCTTCTTCAAATATCTTTATTATTTCATTGAAGGAAGCTAACATACCATTATTTCCGCCCTGATAGTCATAGTATCTCAATAAAATCTCTTCTGCTGCTGCTGTTTCTTCTACTGCTTCAGTGGCTTCCGCTTCAGTTGCTGCTTCAGTGGCTTCCGCTTCAGTTGCTGCTTCAGTGGCTTCCGCTGCCTCTTCCTTGCAGCCTGAAAGTGAAAACATGGATAACATTGCTACGCTGACTAAAATCACCACAAGAAATATTATTGCTTTTTTCATTTCTTCACCTCTTCATTTCTTCCTAAAAACTTTAATGATTTTTCAGCTTAACTTGACCATCCAGGTTAAGCTATTTATCGTTTTTCTATAAACAACACCTCCAATCATGTTAATGTAATAATTGATTATCCTTTATATTTAAAAAGTTTTTACAGGTCATAATAATTTGTTATTTATGCCTGGCAACATGACGAGAATACTGATTTTATATTTATTTGTATATTTATTACATTATAGCCCTGTTTTACTGATAGTAATAAAAATTTTTTAATTAAAGTTCAATTATCTGCTGCCACTTATTAGAAAATTCTTCAACCCCTGTTTTTGTGACTCTAAAGCCGTCTTCCCACCTGAACCCGTATTCGGGAGTGCTGACAAAAGTATCGGCCATAAATGTCATATTTTCCTGCAGCGCATAATCGGAATTTGTCTCCATCCAGGGTTTTTCTACTTCAAATATGCCGGTCCCATGACACGGTCCATAAAGAAAATATTGTCCGTAACCTTTTTTATTATAGAATTCCACGAATTTCTTTGCTACGTCGCCACTGATTACGCCTTCTTTTATCCACTCATATGTCTTGCGGTGCGCTTCCAGTCCAAACTCCACAAGCTCTCTCATGCTGTCCGGCATTTTTCCTATAACCACGGGCCTCCCTATCGCAGATGTATATCCGCCATACTGGGCGCCTATATTTATCTGTATCATCTCATTAGCCTTAAGTTTTTTATAAGTTGTGTTTGATATAGCGTTTCTTGTGCTGATTCCACTGAAAATATACTGCGGGAAAGCTTCACACTCTGCACCATTTCTATATATTGATTCCAGCACCATCCCTACAACCTCTTTTTCAGTTAGGCCGGGTTTTATTTTACCCAGTATTTCATCAAGCACAACCTCAGTTATCCTGTGGGATTGCTTGAGTAATGCTATTTCATTTTCACTTTTAATGGTCCGCAGGTTTGAGATTATATCGTCTGCCCTTATAATTTCTCCATCCGGCGGAAGTGCTTTTTTTACGGAGTCATAAACCGGCAGGGGCGTAATAGCATAATCTCCAAGGCCCAGCCTTTTTATGCCTTTGCCGCCGCTGATTTGGTCAAACAGGTCCTTGAAGTTGCCGACAGGTATCCCGGGATAATCAGGTTCTGCTGATTCCCGATACTCTATCATTTTCACTATTTTCTTAATCGTGCTCCTGTTCTGGGCAAAAGGTTCAGCTTCAGGACCGATAAGTAAAATTGCCTCTCCTTCTTTTGGGATTAAAACACCCAAAGTCTCCCATACAGGACTATGGTTGCTAAGGTATAATACGCTGGCAAAATCTGATTGCGTTGAATGCACAAGGTATGCATCCAGGTCCCTTTTTGCCAGTTCTGCCTGGATTTTTTTTATTCTCTCCTGCCTTTCTTCTGGTTTAATCTCTGGCACCATTTAAAATCTCCTTTCCTTGCATCCGCAAACAGGTAATTTAATATTTTCCAATGCTTCGGCTTCAAAAGTCCCGCCAGCAAAAACCCTTATCCCTTCTTATAATTCAAAAAGCTTTATGGTATTTTCTCTAGCGATTTTATTAAAGACTGTTTCACTGATTTTTTTTGTTTCCAACCAATTCATTAAAAGATCAGCCATTCCAACCTGATCTGAGGTAGTGATAAGGTCCGTTCCAAAAAGAAGCCGGTCCTGGAACTCTTCAAGGAATTTTGGCCCATATTCAGGATCACGTGATAATGCATTAACCGGGGTAAAATCAGACAAGTCTCCATACAGGTTGGGATATCTTCTTAAGAGTTTCGGCACTACGCCCTCTTCCTTAATGGGACCGCTTGGGAGCCTGCCAATCTGTTCTCCGTCATAACGGTATATATATCCTCTTTCGCCTGGAGTTTCCAATTTTCCAATTTCTGACCAAAAGATGGGGCCATGCCCAAATATTATCAGGTTTGGATACCTTTGGAGAGTATGTTCAAGTTGGGGCAATCCCGGATCATCATAAAGCCCAAAATCACCGTCCAGCTGATCCGAACCATCAAATATAACTGGAAGCCCTGCAGCTTCTGCATGTCTAAATAAATTCTGGACTTTAGGATGCATTAAAGGCATATTTGGCATTACCTCGCCAAGTCCTTTGCATCCTTTATCACGATAATACCTGAGAAGCTGATCAAGAGGTGCGTCCCCAGAGTTAGTCATGGCTCGAGGATCAATATTGCAGAATGGAATGAACCGGTCCGGAAATTCCTGACAAATCTCAAGTACATCTTCATTGGTCTGTGGAAGATAAATTTCCGGACTGACAACTGGAAGAAGCATCCCCTTTTCTATCCCGAATTTATCATAAATCTTGAGAAGCTTTTCCGGTGTATAAAAAAGGCCTTCCTTCATTCCCATAAAAGGCGCCTGCTCTTTTCGAAAAGCATGTCCATGTACATCTATAAACATTACCGTCTCCTTCCAGAGTGCCATACCTATACAAGTATATAATTATTTATAAGTCAATTTATCTTTTTAACAGATTCCCTCTTCTCCAGTCTAACATCCAGGATTATCCTGTGATATTCCCTGTTCCTGCCTTCTATCTGGTCAAGCAGGATCTTGATACTTAATTCGCCTATCCTGATTTTTGGCGCATGTATTGTAGCTAATGGCGGCGCAAGATATGAGGTCATAAAAATGTTATCATAACCCACTACGCTCAGGTCATCAGGTATTTTAAAACCCAGCTCCTTTGAAGCTTCATAGACTCCTATTGCAAGCATGTCGCTTAGAGTTAAAACAGCTGTAAAATTATTGCTTCCCCCTGGTTGATTTAAAGGATAGAGTTTTTTTATTACTTTGTAACCGCTTTCAACTGACAAGCCTATATATTTTATTAGTTGTTTGTTTAATGGAATTGTATGCTCTTTTAATGATTTAACATATCCCTTTAAAAAATCTTTTGAAACAGAAAGCTGTTCAGGACCATTAAGCAGAAGGATATTGTTATGACCATTTTCAATCAAATACTGCGTTGCAATATATGCCGCGTTTTCATGGCTCACATGCACATAGTTGATGTTTTCAAGCTCAGGAGCAAAATCTATATATACTGCATTTAAATTACGTTCTCTTATCAGGTCTATATTTTTTGATTTTATACTGATCGGTGAAATTATAATGCCATCGACACCTTTTGATAGCATAGTAATGATATTTTTCCTCTCCAGTTCCAGGTCAAAGTTTGAGTCGCACAAAAGCATCGTGTAATCCAGGTCGTTTAAAGTTTCTTCAATGATTTTTATGGTTTCATAATAGAGGGGGTTTTTAAGGTCATTCAAGATTATCCCTATGGTTTTGGTTTTTTTATCCCTAAGTCCCTTTGCAAGCATGTTTGGATAATAATTAAGCTCATGCGCAATTTTTAATATTTTTTCCGCTGTTTTCTTATTGGCAGTAGGATCGCCCCTCAATGCCCTTGAAACTGTGGAGCAGGACATGCCGGAGACTTTTGCAAGATATTTAATATTTATGTTTTTATTTTTATGATTTTTATCCATTTTTTCACTTGACATAATATAGTTATTATAATATAACATTGGTAACGTTGCCAATGAAAGTTTTAATTAATTTTATTCCAATTTTTTAAGCAGCTTTAAAAAGATTTACTGACTTTATCAATGCAACATCTTTTTAAGGACACTGATATCTATGTATATGCTATTATATTGATTTATCAAATTTAATTACCGGAGGAAATGACAAATGATAGAAAGCAAAGAATTTAATAGAAGAAAAAATAACGTCGTCAATATTCTCAAAGAAAAAGACCTTAAGGGCGCACTCATTTATTATGATGAATTAAATATCGGCAATGGCTGGTATCTATCGGGATGGTGCCCGCAGTTTGAAAGCGGGTGTATTTTAATCACAGATAACGGTTCAGCATACATTCTCGGCGGACCTGAATCAGAACCATTTGCAATCATGGATTCTACTATCAAGGAAACAAGGAACATGAATGTTTTTATGGTCCCTGATGAAGAATATCCAATGGCCACAATAGTCACTTTCAAGGAAGTATTTAACGATGTCTTTGGAAAAACAGCTCTGGATAAAATAGGGATCGTAGGGATGAATTCAATGCCATACGGCGTATACAAAGCTTTAACAGATGATATAAAGGGCATAAAACTTGTGGATATAACCTCAGAGTATGAAACACTAAGGATTATTAAGTCCCAATACGAACTGGACCTGATGCAGAAGGCTTTTAACATAACAGATGAGGCATTCAAGGCGATGTATGATGCTATTAAAGATGGCGTGAGCGAAATATATGTTGCCGGGATTGCTGACGGGAAATTAAGGACTGGCGGGGCTAACTGGTTTGGTTTCAAGACAATACTGGCTGCCGAAGAAAGAAGCAATGGCGTTGTCCCGACTGCATCAAACAGGATACTGAAGAACGGGGAAATGGTCCTTACGGGTTGCAGCGCAAGGTACGAGGGCTATGCATCAGCAGCAGGATATTCAACAATTGTGGGAGGCAAACCATCTAAAGAACAAAAAGATTTCCTGAAGATGGTTGCAGAAGCATACCTGAAGACAAGGGAAATGCTAAAACCTGGAATGGTCGGGAAAGAAAATTACGCCAGGATAAAAAAATATTTCTCTGACAGGGGCGGCTATGAAAAATATGTAGTATGTCCATTCGTACATACCTGCGGCCTGCATGAAGCTGAGGCACCTTTCTTTGGGCCAAACAGCAATGATATTATCCAGCCTAACATGGCAATCAATATTGATGTAAGCCTATGGAGCGTTCCAAAATTCAATGGTTCCAGGTATGAGACCGGATATATTATCAAGGAAAATGGTATACAGCCATTTTCTCCTTATATGGATAAAATGATTGAAAATGTAATGAATTTATAGAGCAGGCATTTTCTGTAGATTCTAAAGAATAAATATATAATTTAAGCAGATTATATAATTTAAGCAGATATAAAATAATAATTTCATAAACTTAACTTTAAAGGAGATATAAAATTGGAAGAAGGAAAAAATGTCTGGCTTTTCCCTGATGGTGAACTGCCTGAACCTGACAGGGACAGCCCTTATGAAGCGCATGAGGCTCTTATTATCCTGAATACTTCAGATAAAAAAGCGAATATAAAGCTAACCTTATACTTTTCTGATAAAGAACCCATTAATGATATAAGAATCGATGTAGATGCAAGAAGAGTCAAGTGCATAAGGATGGATAAACCGGACCAGTTAGGCGGAGTCCAGATCCCCCGCCATGTCCAGTATGCGCTCCGGCTTGAAAGTGATGTAAAAGTGGCAGTTACTTTTGGCAGGCTCGATACTTCATCAGAAAAACTTGCATATTATGTGGGGGTAGCTTTTTCCTATTAACCGGGCTTAATGATACATTTAAAGTGTAAATAATATTAAACTCTGCACGGGCCGGCAGGGATTGTAAACATCTTTAAATATTTATAGCCATAACCAGCCCAGCGCTTCAACACCAAGATAGATCTGTTTTTCATTCTTTTTACCGGGCTGTAAAATATTATTGACTATCCTTTTTATTTCATGATAAGGAAACATGCTGTCCCTTATGCCTGAAGCATCAATAACGCCAATGTCAAAGAAAAGTTCCTTTGCAATATCAAAATCCCTCTCATTATAATAATCAACCATTTTAAGGTAGCCCGTTTTTTCTTCTTCTGTCCCGGCATTGTCATATTTTATTGCATTCAAGCATAGCTGGTATATTTCCTTGCTTCTCCTGTGCGAATTTTCAATTTTCTCAAAATGCCTGTAATAAACACCCAGTTTTTTGTCTTCCTTTATGACATTCATAATGCTTAGGATTTTTTCTTCTATCTGCTGCCATTGCTTCTGCGCTGATTCAATCCTTGGTATGTCTTCCCTGTTTACCTTATTGCGCATAAATGGAAATTCACTTGTAAAAAGATTTATCTGACTTTCATGAATCGTAAACAGGTTCTTTAAGACATATAAAATATCATCTTTAAGTTCACTGCCAAAAACAGATTCCATTGCATAGTCATAAAATTCCTCTTCTTCAAGCCGGCAATCCCAGCCAAAATTGGCGTGCAGGAAGAAAAACATGAAAAATCCATAAAATTCAAACATATAACCATTGATGCCTTTGACTTTTAAAGCAGCAGAACCTTTATGCTGCCTTAAATCGTTATTTAAATGCTGCTGGTTTGTTTCATCTCCCGGCCTGAGGATATTATCCTTGAAGATTTTGACCAGCCTTCCAGTGCACGCCGAAATTGCATTTGCCTCTGTATCCCTTGCACATATCCTTTCCCTGCCAAAAACGCTGACCCATTTCTCAAACTCAGGTTCTCCAACATAAAGGCCGGGCGCCCAGTAAAGGCTGACATCTTTGGGGATACTGGCTTTGCACTTCTTTAAATATTCCAGCTCCTTCTCAAGCGGCTCCTCCCTCCATGCCCTGAGCCCGATATTACAGCAAGGATTAACGCTTTTTATTTCTTTATAAAGGACATTTAATAAGTGATAGTTTGCCCTATGCTTGGCTTCTGCTGGTGATTTTGTAGTTTCTATAAATGACTCCCTGCATCTGTCACAATTACAAAACCAGTATGATTCTTCACTTTCCTCAAAAATTATCCCGTCAAAACCGAGTCCAGTTATTCTCCTGACACTTTTTTTAAGATATTCTATCGTTGCATCATCGCTGAGGCACAGCGTATCAAAATCATTAATAAACTTACTGCCCGGCGGCATTTTCATCCTTTTTTGAACATGGACATTTGAATATCCGCCATTATATGAATTAAGCCCTATGTAAGCATAGATGTCTATCCCGTGCAAATGAGCATATTCAATTAATCCGGGCAGAAAGGGCTTAACTAAATTAGGGTGCGTATATTTGATATCCAGCCAGTTATCGCTTTCCCTGTTCCACACTTTCATTTTAAAATCCCTGAAAACCGTTTCCGGATAATCCTCAAACTCAAAAGGCCAGTATCCATACATGCACATGTTCAACTGGTTTATCTTATAATCAGAACATATCTCAATAAATTCTTTCCATTGTTCATACCCCCAGAGCTGCATATCAAACCCTACCCTACCATAGCCGGCATACCATGCCGGGCCCGAAGTGGATAGAGATCTTTTTTCCATTTCAGGATAATCAAGGATAAAAGATTCATTTATACAGTAACCTTTGGTGCCTGGTTGTTCATATAATAACTGTCTTAATGTAGAAATTGCATAAATCGCCCCTTTATAGCCTTTAAAATATATTTCAGCTTTTTTTTCTTTTACCTCGATTACATAGCCCTGGGTTTTGGATAAAATTACATATTCCTCAGGCACAGCATCGATATAATTATCCAGGTTGCACTTCAAGACCAGTTCAAATTCTGCAATTGAATTTTCATCATTTCCAAAAATCAAAGGTATCTTTTCGTATATGCCCAGCTTTATCTTCAGGAGCTTTGTAATCTTTTCAGTTGTTTCTATATCGCATCCCCTGAATTTAATTCCCAGGGTTTTGAATGAGTATTGTTTTTTAGCATTTTCTCTGATTATTTTTGG
>CAYGYY010000007.1:0-16858 GCA_964354265.1 uncultured Actinomycetota bacterium | reverse complement strand
TTCCCAGGGTTTTGAATGAGTATTGTTTTTTAGCATTTTCTCTGATTATTTTTGGCAGGGGCAATATTTTATACATAAATACTCCTTTTCAATTTTATGGATTGGCAACGTTACCAATATTAATATTACATTGTTATAGGATAGAAAGTCAAATTAATAGCCCATATGTTATTTGGAAATTATATTTAATAAAAACAATCCGGGATTTAAAAGAAGGTCACTGCATTCTGTCCTATCATTATGAAGACTGAGGGCACGACAACCATTGCAATTGTAAATATTGCAAGGATTGCTATTATGAACACCATAAGTCCCGGTGTCTTTATCTTTGCTGCCGACGCATCCCCTTCATATTTTACAAAATACATCTGCTTTATGATATTTACATAGTACCAGAGCGATATTACACTTGTTAGCACGCCGATTATGACAAGCCAGGTAAGGTTTGATTCGACACCTGCTTTAAATACGAACAACTTTCCGATAAAGCCTGCAAAAGGCGGCAATCCCACCATGGAAATCATGAATATTATCATGCATATGGATATGAAGGGATTGGTATGCCCTATTCCTGCAAAACCCGGGATTGCTTCGGATTTGCGGCCCCTCTCCACGAGCATTGCAACAGCAAATGCGCCCAGGTTCATGGTTATGTATGCCATCAGGTAAACAAAAACTGCCCACTGCGCATCAATAGTTGCCGCTGCAAAGCCAATCAGCATGTAACCTGCATGCGCAATGCTTGAATAAGCCATTAACCTCTTGAAATTCTTCTGGGGAAGAGCCATCAGGTTTCCAAGTATCATGCTCAAAAGCGACATGACTATTATAAAGAGGATTATCCAGAGCGACTGGGCAAAGTTGCTTATGCCGGCATACAAAAACCTTGTAAGCCCTGCAAATGCTGCAATTTTTGCAATTGTTGTTATAAGCGTTGTGACTATTGTCGGTGAGCCCTCATAAGTATCAGGAGCCCACCAGTGAAACGGGACTGCCCCTATCTTAAACCCGAAACCTATAAGAGCCATTATTACGCCTACTATCAAAATATAACTGTCAGTAATAAGCCCTTTGTCTATTATGACCCTTGCAATCTCTTCCAGGTTAATCTCCCCTGTCGCGCCATAGACCATGGAAAATCCGTATGCCAGAATTGCAGATGCAAGCACTCCAAGAATGAAATATTTCAGCGAGGCCTCATTCGACTTATCATTTGCCTTCTCATATCCTGCAAGAATATAAGTAGGGATACTCACCAGCTCAAGCGCGATAAAGAGCATAATAAGATCGCCTGCAGCGCTCATCAGCATTGTGCCCACTGAAACCATGAGAATCAGGAAATAGAATTCCCCCAGATGCTTTTTGATGTATACGCTGTCCCTTACATAAAACTCTGCCAATGCTACTATGATAAGGGTTGCAATTAAAGTAAATATCCTGAAGAAATTGGAAAAATT
This sequence comes from uncultured Actinomycetota bacterium, assembly GCA_964354265.1. Lineage (GTDB taxonomy): Bacteria > Actinomycetota > Humimicrobiia > Humimicrobiales > Humimicrobiaceae > Fen731. Next base: position 15,401 of record CAYGYY010000007.1, on the reverse strand, counting down.
ATCTGTAATAAAAGAATCGGCAAAAGCTACTGACTGGTTATAAAAATTAAATATAAAGACTGCAGCAATAGCCGCTGCAATACCAGCCGCAGCCAGCGGAGCTATTGCCCTGTCGAATTTCTTGCCTATAAAAACTGAAAGCATCAATATAAGAAGCCCGACACCGGCTACTAAAATCTCTGGTATTATTGAAATCAGATCTATTGCCATTTTTTATAACCCCGGCTTACATTCCAAGTAAATAATTCACTGATACGTTTATTACATTTAAAATTGGTGCAGGATAAATACCAAACAGTATTACCAGAACAATCAGAGGCGCAAGGGTAATTACCTCAAGCCATGAAAGCCTTTTAATCTCTCCAAGTTTTTCATTGGGTTTTCCAAATATCACCCTCTGCAGCATCCACAACAGATAAGCTGCTCCAAGGACTATGCCTATGACAGCAATATAAACCATCACCTTGGAGAAAACGTCCCCCTTATTGAATGTCCCTAACAGCACGAGGAATTCACCCCAGAATCCAGATAGTCCGGGCAGGCCAAGTGATGCAAATGAAGTAAAGGCAAGGATGCCTGCCCAAAGCGGGATTTTGTTTGCCAGCCCGCCCATATCATCTATCATCCTGGTATGTGTCCTGTCATAAATCATGCCGACAAGCAAAAACAGCATGCCTGTGATGCAACCATGATTAAACATTTGAAGGACCGCCCCGTTTATTGCAGTAACTGTAAGGGAGGAAATACCCAGCATCACAAAACCCATATGGGAAACTGATGAGAATGCAACCAGGCGCTTCAGGTCCTTCTGTATAAGGCTTGCCAGCGCGCCATAGATTATCCCGATTACAGCCAGTACCGCAATTGCCGGAGCCCAGCTTCTCGCAGCATCCGGCAGCACGGGTATTCCTATCCTGATAAATCCGTAAGAGCCCATTTTCAATAGGATGCCTGCAAGCAATACACTGCCTGCAGTCGGCGCTTCAGTATGGGCATCCGGAAGCCATGTATGGAACGGGAACATCGGCACTTTTATTGCAAAACCAAGGAAAAACAGTAAGTATATCCAGTTCTGCAGGCCCGGATCAATATTTGCCTTTGTAAGCTCTAATATATCAAAAGTATTTAGTCCTGAATTGAAGAAAACCATCAGGATTCCGACAAGCATAAACACGCTGCCGAACAGTGTGAACAGGAAAAACTTAATAGCTGCATACATCCTGTTTGAACTTCCCCATATTGCAATCAAAAAATACATCGGGAGCAGGACCAGCTCCCAGAAAATGTAGAAAAGGATGAAGTCAAGCGATACAAAGACCCCTATCATGCCTGTTGCAAGCAACAGCATAAGCGCAAAGAATACTTTCGGGCGCTGGTTTATGTTCCAGGATACAAGTATGCCCAGCACCGTAAGGAGGCATGTTAAAAATACAAAAGGCATCGATATTCCATCTACGCCAAGGTGATAATATATATTGACTCCGGGCACCCAATTATATTTTTCTTCAAACTGCATGCTTCCCTGGGTACTGTCAAAGCTTAGCCACAGAAAAATGCTGAGCCCCAAAATTATAAGCGCTGTTGCAAGCGCTATCCATTTTGCGCTCTTCTCGCCCCTGTTTGGCACAATTGCAATAACAAGCATCCCCAGAATAGGTATGAAAGTTATTAGCGATAGTATATTAAAACCCATCCAAAGCCTCCTGTCGCTTAAGAAATTAGTCTGTTTTTATAGTCAAAATGCGGCCCTGATAATCAGGTATATTACATATACTGCAAGAACCGCAAACATCACGATAGCATAACCTGAAATATTGCCTGTCTGGAGCAACCTGAGCCTTTTACCGGAATTATATGTCTCATTGGCGGTCCAGTTTACAAATCCGTCTATTACTCCAGTATCAAATATATGCACGCCTTTAGAGATGAGTACAGTGACTTTTCCTACAAGGTTTATGAACCCGTCTATGACTCTCTTATCAAACCAGTTAACAAGGTTTGCTAACTTTATCCCGGGTCGAATTACTGACTTCGAGTAAAACTCATCCATGTAATATTTATTTACAAGTACCCTGTAATAAGGTTTTACGTACCTGTAGAACCAGTCAGTCCGGATAACCTTCTTTCCGTACATCAGGTATGCAAGCAATATGCCGGTAAGCGCAACTATTACAGAGATTATCATTGGTATAAAATTAAATTCTACTTCCTCAATATGCATTCCACCGGTTATAAATTCCCCAAAGCTTGCCTCTTTGTTTATGAAAGGCGCGCCTATATATCCTGCAACAATAGCAAGTACGGCAAGGACAATAAGCGGGATAGTCATTGCTTTGGGCGACTCATGGGCATGGGCTGATGCATGGCTCTGTTTGCCTGCAAATACGACAAAAATAAGCCTGAACATATAGAATGCTGTCAGGAACGCTGTAAAAGCCCCGATAGCAAAAAACACATATCTTTGGCTACCGTATGCAAATCCAAGTATCTCATCCTTGCTCCAGAACCCTGCCAGCAATGGAAATCCTGAGAGGGATAGTGCGCCTATCACAAATGTCCAGGTTGTAATCTTCATCTTTTTTGCAAGCCCCCCCATTTCAGTTATATCCTGGGTACCTGTAGCATGTATTACGCTTCCTGAACCTAGAAACAAAAGGGCTTTAAAGAACGCATGCGTCATAAGATGGAAAAGACCTGCAACATAGGCCCCGATTCCAAGAGCAAACATCATATATCCAAGCTGACTGATTGTTGAATAAGCTAGTATCTTCTTTATATCAGTCTGTACAACTGCTATCGTGGCTGCAAATATTGCGGTGAACGCTCCTACCACTGCAACTACCATCATTGCCTGCTGGGACGATGAAAAAAGCGGGAAACTCCTTCCAACAAGATATACTCCTGCCGCAACCATTGTTGCAGCATGTATCAATGCGCTTACCGGGGTAGGGCCTTCCATTGCGTCAGGAAGCCACACATGCAGCGGGAACTGAGCCGATTTACCAATTGCGCCGCAGAATAGAAGGATAGCTGAGGCAGTCAGGATTGCAGGCTGGATATCTCCATTCCCCGCCATGGTAAATATATCTGAAAAAGCCATCGAACCGGTACTTAAGAACAAGAGCAGTATTCCTATCATCATGCCCACGTCGCCGATCCTTGTTGTAAGGAACGCCTTTTTGGCGGCATCGCTTGCAGACTGCTTCTCGTACCAGAATCCAATAAGCAGGTATGAACAAAGCCCTACAAGTTCCCAGAAAATATACATCTGCAGGTAATTATTGGCCAGCACCAGTCCAAGCATGGAAGCGCTGAACAGCTGCAGGTAAGCAAAGTAGAGCCAGAATCTGCTGTCTCCATGCATGTAACCCATTGAATAAAGATGCACAAGGAAGCTGACGATACTTACAACTACAAGCATCATTGTAGAAAGACCGTCAGCAAGCATTCCCACGCTTATCTCTAAATTATCGGTTATATACCAGGACATCTCTACGGAGAATGCCCCATTTACCTTTACCAGGTAAACACTGTAAAAGGACAGCAGGATACAGATGCCGAGTATTACCGTAGAAAGTTTGGAACCAAGCCCTCCAAACCTCTTACCCAGCAGCAATGCTATAACAAACCCTATAAAAGGCAAAAGAGGTATAAACCAAATTATTCCAGCCAAACCCTACCTTTTCTTTCTACCACTTAAGTATATTCATATTATTTATATCAACAGATTTTCTTCTCCTGTAAATTGACAGGATTATTGCAAGACCTACTCCCACCTCGCATGCAGCTACCACTATTACAAATACTGCAAACATCTGCCCCGTCATCTCATCCGGTGTAGAAAATGAAGAAAATGCAATCAGGTTTATAAGTACGGCATTTAATATAAGCTCGATTGACAGAAGGATATGCACCAGGTGCCGCCTTGTCAAAACCCCGTAAATGCCTATGCCAAAAAGAACTGCCGATACTGCAAGAAAATATATCAATTTTAGATCCGGGGCTAATTGATACTGCATTTAAATCACCTTTTTAATCTTTCTTATCATTGCTTTTGCCGTCTGCGCCGGCACCGCTGCCTGGGCCTAACTTAATGTCTATGCTGTTTTCTTCAATCTCATCATCTCCTGAGGCCTCCTGCCCCTCAGGCTTCTTTTCTTTCATGGCAAGTACAATAGAGCCCACCAGGGCTGCCAGCAGAAGGACTGAAGCCACTTCAAAAGGAAGCGCATATTTTGTAAAAAGAACGGAAGCAAAATCATTTATTGAAATGACTTTTAACTGCGATGCATTTTCCGCTACAGTTTCTATCCTTGAATAGGAAAACACAATAGTCAGGCATACAAAAAGTATCATTGCAATCAAAGCCGCAAAGACCTTCTGGTTATTTGTTATATTTGTATCTTCCCCCACTTTTGTCCTTGTCATCATAAGCGCAAAAATTATAAGCACTATTACCGAGCCAATGTATACAAGTATCTGCACTGCTGCAAGGTATTCAGCTCTCAGCAGGATAAAATACATGGCGACACATAAAAGGGTTGCTGCAAGATAAAAAGCAGAATGCATTATATTCTTTCCTGTAATTACCATGATTGCAGAAAATATCAGGATAAAACTGATTATTAAAAATAATACTAAAGCTAAAATCTTTTACTCCTTTTTTCCGTCGTCTGAACCTTCGTCCTTCTGCTGCTCCACGGGTTTTTCTTCAATGTATATTTCACTCATCATCAGTTCTTCTTTCGGCCTTATGAAAGCTTCCCTCCCGCCTCCAATGAACTCGTGCTCCTGCGTCTGTTCAAGGGCATCAAATGGACATACGTCGATGCATATCCTGCAAAACATGCAAAGCCCGTAATTTACGGTATATACTTCAGGCTGTTTCTCATTTTCTTTTTTTTCAACACTTATACAATGCTGGGGACAGTTTTTTTCACATATCCCGCACCCCGTGCATTTAAAGACCTGCGGCTCAAGGCTTGTCATCCGCAGCCTGATAAGACCCTGTCCGCTTTGCGCTATTTGTACTTTCTCGTATGGCCACATTATAGTCACCGGCCTTGAAAAGAAAGCCCTCAGCGTAGTTTTCAATCCTTTAATCAGCCCTGCGCCTAACAATTAAGCACCACCTGCCTTATCCACTACCAGCACTATAATGCCGGTAATAAAAAGGTTAACCAGCGAAAGAGGAAGCAGTACCTTCCACCCGAAATCCATAAACTGGTCTATCCTGAAACGCGGGAATGTCGACCTTATCCAGAAAGCTATAAATATCAGTACATATGTCTTTACAAGGAAAATAACCGTTCCATAAACAGGATTTGTAAACGGCTGCCAGCCGCCCAAAAATAACAGGGTTGCAAGAGCGCAGATTATAAAAAGATTGACAAACTCAGCCAAAAAAAAGGCTGCAAACCTGAAACCGCTGTATTCGATGTTAAATCCTGATACTATCTCTGATTCCGCTTCCGGCATATCAAAAGGAGTGCTGTTTATCTCAGCAAGAGATGCAGTGAAAAATATGAAAAATCCGACAACCTGAGGGACAATATACCACATGTGCTGCTGCGCCTGGACTATTTGCGTAAAGTTCATGCTCCCTGCCATCATGACTACGCCCATTACTGAAATAATCATCGGTATCTCATAAGACATCATCTGCGCTGCGCTACGAAGGCCGCCGAGCAGAGCATATTTATTGTTTGAGCTCCATCCTGCCATTACAAGCGACAGTATGGAAAGCCCCATAATTGCAAGTACAAAAAACAGGCTTATCTCAATATTGGTTGCAACAATTTTTTCGGCAAAAGGAAGGAACGCAAATATTGTCAGCGACGGAATAAATATTATGATTGGCGCCCAAATAAAAGGCCACCTGTCGGCTTCTGCCGGGATAATATCTTCTTTTCCAAGAAGCTTTATAGCATCAAAGACAGTCTGGAATATTCCGTGGGGGCCATGGTGACGGGGGCCCCTCCTGTACTGCATGTGGCCCATCTGCTTTCTAAGCATCCAGATAAGGATAAGCGCCGTAATAAATATGAACATTACAGCTATTACAAGTTTTAGCAGGGCCCAGCCCAGCTCAACATACCAGACCATTGCATCTCCTTGGTATCCTGATATCTTTTATCAATGCCATAATCTTCGTCCTGTTATTTTACAGTTAAGCTTTTTACTAATTACCTGCCACTGCCTGCCACTGCCTGTCACTACCTGTCGCAGCTGCCCATTACTGTATCGAAACTGCCAAGGATAACTATAGCATCTGCTATATAATTTCCGTTTAACGCAAAACTCAGCATGTTCAAATGCGAAAAAGAAGGTGTCCTGATTTTTAACCTGTAAGGATTCTTTTCCCCCCTGCTTACAAGATAAAAACCTATCTCGCCTTTTGTCCCCTCGTTTCTTACATAAAGTTCGCCTTCAGGTGGTTTTAATACCCTGGGGACTTTTGCAGTATGCTCCCCTCCAGGAAGACTGTCTGCCGCCTGCGCGATTATTCTTGCTGACTGGCGCATCTCCTCCATCCTGATTATATACCTGTCATAGACATCGCCGTTTTTACCTACCGGTATCTCAAAATCATATTTCTCATACCCGCTGTAAGGCTCGACCTTTCTTATATCGAACTTTACTCCTGAGCCCCTGAGCGTGGGGCCGCTTGCGCCCCAGTTAAAAAGATCCTCTTTTTTTAGCACGCCTATGTTTTTGAGCCTGTTTACAAATATCTCATTTCCAGTAAGAAGCTCTTCATATCTTTTGAGTTTGACCGGGAATACTTTAAGGAAATCATCCATCTTCTGTTTAAAATCTGATGGAAAATCCTGGCGTACCCCGCCAATGGTAAAATAATTGAATGTAAGCCTGCCCCCGGCAACTGTTTCGAGAATATTAAGTATGTACTCCCTGTCAAGAAAACCGAATAAAAGCGGTGTGAAAGCCCCAACTTCAAGCCCCATTGCGCCAAAGAATATAAGATGTCCGGCAATCCTGTTAAGTTCCGCGCAAATCACCCTTATTGCCTGGGCACGGGGCGGGACTTCGATCTCCATAAGCTTCTCAACAGTAAGGCAGTAGCACAACTCATTATTTAAAGCCCCTGTATAATCAAGCCTGTCGACCAGCGGCTTAAACTGCACATAGGTCCTGTTCTCTGCTATCTTTTCTATTCCCCTGTGAAGATACCCTATTACTGGCTCTACTTCGACCAGGCGTTCGCCATCCACTTTGGCAATAAACCTGAAAACACCATGGGTAGACGGATGATGGGGGCCGAAATTAACCTCCATATAATCTTTAGGCAGATCTTCAAGTGCCAGCTCGTTTTCTTCAAACATTGTGTAAAGGTTCCGTCCTTATTTACTATAGTCTTACTCAAATTTTGCCGGCGGGATATATTCCCTCGGTTCCCACCTTATCTCAAAATTTTTCCTCAAAGGGTGGCCGTCCTCATCCCCTGCAAGCAGCAGGGGCTTTAAATTTGGATGACCTTTTATTTTTATTCCAAACATTTCTGCCATCTCGCGCTCATGCCATTCAGCCCCGCGATAAACCGGGGTTATACTATCCACCTGCGGCTCATTTGCATCAAGCCTGACTTTTATATTTACGGACCAGTTGTTTTTAAATGAATAAAGGCAGTAAACCATTTCAAGCCACTCAACATAATCAACTGCGCTCAGGCATTTTATATATTCAAAGCTCAGGTCTTCGTCACTATTAAGCATTGCGCAGAATCTTTTTATATCTGCTGCAGCAACCTCACAGAAAAGCTGGCCCCTGAACTCGTTAAAAACAGCGTCAATGCCTGCACCCCTGGATTTTATTTCTATGGCTGCAATCACATCCTGGTTATCAACTTCCCTGTATGAATATTCTATAATTTCCATTTCCTGCTTACCTACTTTACAACTATAGTCTGCCTGTTGACGACGTTCTTTAGTTCAAGAAGACCTTTATATAAAGCTTCCGGTCTTGGAGGGCATCCCTGAACATAGACATCGACAGGTATTATCTTATCAACCCCCTGGACAACACTGTATGAATCATAAAATGGCCCGCCTGTAATTGCGCATGAACCCATGGCGACTACATATTTTGGTTCAGCCATTTGCTCATAAAGCCTCTTTACTACAGGGCCATATTTCCGCGTAATGGTGCCGGAGATTATTATCATATCAACCTGCCTTGGAGAACCCCTGAAAAACATCCCATACCTCTCAAAATCATAATGCGATGCAGCAGCTGCCATGAACTCTATTGCGCAGCACGCCACCCCGAAAGTCAGGTACCAGAGCGAACGGCTTCTTGCAGCATTCATCAGCTTGTCATATGAAACAGTGATTATATTCGGTTTGTGAAATTTTCCCTCTAAGAAACCCATTTTAGAATCCCTTTTCTCCAGGCATAGACAAGACCCAGTATTAATATAACGATGAAAACAAAAATCTCAATAAAGACACCGATTCCAAGCTGCCTGAAATAAACAGCCCAGGGGAATAAAAAAACAGCTTCAACATCAAATATCACGAACAGGAAAGCAAAGATATAATATCTGACATAGAAATGAGCAAAAATACCGGAACGTGGAGGAACACCGCACTCGTAAGTCAAAAGTTTTTCCTGTGTGGGATTTTTTGGTGCAAGGAATTTAGTGATGAAGACAACTAATGGTACAAACAGTACACTTACTATAAAAAAAAGACCAACTGTAAAATAATTTACTATATACTGTTCTTGCATTTACCCTCTATCTAGCAAGCTAAGATTACGGCCTTAAATCATTGAGATATTATAGCAATAATAATATTGATTTAAAATAAAAATTTTTAATTTCTGAAGAATATCAGGTTTTCCATTCAATTTTGGCAATTTATTTTTTATGCCATTGAAAAGATAATGCACCGACTGATTTTTATCCTGGATGAGCAGCTTTATAATTCTTATTTTCAAGAAAGTTGAGCGCTACTATAAAAACAAGGGTGAAAAATAAAAATATGCATACAGCATTCATAGCAGCAAACAGGTTAAAATTATTTAAAACTGCTCCCAGTATCCAGGGCGCAATCAATCCTCCTATTCCACCGCATAGTATTATGATTGATACTACAAAATTTTTTTTATTTGGGTATCTTAAGCCCCCCAAAGACACTATTAAGGGCCATATCCCTGATAAAAAAAGTCCGGTAAGCATAAATGAGATTATAATGAAAACCTCATTTTCCAGGTATATTCCTGATATTGAAAACAAAATTGCCAGCGCAGTAATCATCATAAGAAGGTTTATTATTTTTACTTTTTTAGTTAAAAACCCTATTAATAACCTTCCAATAATAGTAGAAAACCAGAATAAAGAAATAACCTGTCCGGCAAGCATGCTGGTGAATTCTTTATCCAGCCTCAGAAAAGTCGGTATCCAGGTTGCAAGCCCTGTTTCTGCACATATATAAAAAAACATCATACATACCAGGCAAATAAAGACCGGTTTATTTTTCAATCTTACCGGTACTAAAATATTGCCTCCCTGTTTTTCTTTAAAAGTGATATCAGTGTCAAAATCAGATAGATCAACAAATAAAAGATAAATAAAATTCAATAAGCAGAGAGCTCCCGCAACAAGATAAACATATTTCCAGTCGATACCCATCCTTATTGCAAACACTGGCAAGAGAGGCCCTATGAAAGCCCCGACTCCAAAAAATACCTGGCTGATATTTAAAAAGAGACCTTCATTTCCTTTGTTTATCTCTATCATTAATATGCTGACCTGTGATTCTATCAAGCCTCCGCTGAGCCCTATTAAAAAGAAAGCTGAAATAAGATATACATAATTCATCAGAAAATATAAGCAAAAGACAGTTACTGTAAGTAAAAAAGTGAAGAATAAAAGCAATCTTTTCCTTCGGAAAAATCTTACTAAAACGCTGCTCAGGTAGGACCCGAGAATAAAACCGACAAAATAAAAAGAAAAAACATATCCAATACTTACTATAGAAACACCTATATGTTTGCTTATTTCTATAAAAATCGGGCTGCTTATAGAGTAAGCCATTGCAAAAACAAGAAGAGTATAAAAAAAACTGATATTTATAAATATTTTTCGCGACAGCGTCATCTTTTATTCCATATTCTTTCCTGCATATTATTTTTCAATTGTATTATGTTGTAATAATAAAAATAAAGAATAATTCATAATAAAAATATTTCATAATATAATATGACGTTAAAATAAAAAAATAAAAAAAAGCAGGGCGGAAAAACATGGATTTTATTGAAAAAGAAAACAAAGAAATAATAGATATCCAGACATACATACCGGGGAAGCTCATTTGTGTGGGCATGAATTATAGCTCCCATATAAAAGAACAGGATGGCCGTTTCCCCGAAAAACCTGTGCTGTTTGCAAAAGCAAATAGCTCGGTAATCAAAAACGGCGAAAAAATAATCTACCCTCCCCTGGTAAAAGAACTCGATTATGAAGTGGAACTTGCTGTCATAATCGGCAGCAGGATGAAAAACGCAGCTTCTGAAATTGTAAATCAATTCATATACGGTTATACAATCATCAATGATATAACCGCTCGTGACCTCCAGAAAGGAGAGGGCCAGTGGTTCAGGGCAAAAAGCTTTGATACCTTTGCTCCTATAGGTCCTGTAATAATTCACCGGGACGAAATGGGCGACGCGCAGAACCTTAGCTTAAAGTCTTTTGTAAATGATGAAATGAGGCAGGACTCAAATACTTCAGAAATGATTTTCAAGATAAATGATTTGTTGTCCTTCATTTCGCATTCAATTACACTGGAGCGCGGAGACCTTATAGCCACCGGCACACCTGCTGGAGTAGGGATCTTCTCAAAAGAAAAGAAGCTGCTTCAACCGGGCGACATGGTAGTCTGTGAGATAGAAAAGATAGGGAGACTTATAAATGAAGTATCATGAATGAGATAACCCAGATATTCTTTGGATCACTGATGGTAGCCTTCACAGGAGCTCTTATGCCGGGGCCGATGTTTACCCTTGTTATAACAAGCGTGGCCCAAAAAGGCTTCTGGACAGCAGTATTTATTGTAGTTGGCCATTCAATACTTGAGCTCGCAATTGTAATCAGTTTTTATCTGGGTATCCTTAAATATCTTGATGACCCCACTGTAGTTAAAGTCGTCAGTATCCTGGGCGGGGTCTTCCTGCTTTATATGAGCATAAGTATAATCGTATCCGTGCTCCGGAAAAAAATCAAACTTGACCTTGACACTAAAAAGCTGGGCCAAAGCCTTGGGACAAAAAATACTTTTATTATAATGGGGAAAGGAATACTCATCAGCCTTGCAAATCCTTACTGGTATGTATGGTGGATTACAATCGGCGCAACCTTCATGATACAAAGTGTTGCCTTAAGCTTTCGTGGGGTAAGCGCATTTTATGTAGGGCACATACTGGCAGATTTTATCTGGTATGTACTTGTGGGTTTCTTAGTAAGCACGGGAAGACGTTTTTTAAACCAAAAGGTGTACATAGGGATACTGCTGGCCTGCAGCGCTTTCCTGCTGTATTTGGGTATTAAATTTATAGTGGATTTCTTAAATTAGCTTCTTAAACTAGCTGCCAAGTTTACTCATCACTTCTTCAGTAATACAGGCAACAAGCTTCTTTATATATTCTTCATTATTCCCGCACGTGCAAGATGCATTTTCACAGGTAAAACAACCTTTGTTTTCAGTTGCATCCGGTTCTGAAATTTTTATTCCTGTCTCAACCATTTATATCTTTATGCCTTATCCAGATTTTATTTATTATTTGTTATTTGTTCGTATGCATTTTCCAGTCTTATTTAGTAATTGCCTAATTAATGATATAACTGATATTATTTAAAATCAAATAAAAATATCAGTTCAAGAAAAACTAAAAATGAAGTTTATATTTAACCAGGATGAAATAAAAAAGAAAAAATTCAATGACAGGTGGGTCAGGTTTGCTTTCGGTCCCCAGGGTTTTGAAAATAATGGAGACCTGAACCTGGGGATTGTAAATTTTTCCAAAAACCGCCAGGCTTTAAACCACAGGCATATAGTCGATGAAGCATTATTTATACTTAAAGGAAAAGCAAAGATAAAAGTCGGTGATAATGTTTATACCATTAAGAAAAATGATTTTGTTTATGTGCCCCGGAATACTGACCACCAGGTAATAACTGCAGAAGAAAGCATAAAAATACTTTTTGTTTTCAGTGGAGATATTACTATAGGCTATTGATTATTAAGGAAGATACTCCATTGGATCGACCTGGACATCATCTTTTATGACTTCAAAATGAAGATGCGGCCCCGTAGAATATCCGGTATTTCCAGATTCAGCAATAAGCTGCCCTTTTTTGACCTCGTCTCCTGCTGAAACTAATATTTTATTTAAGTGTGCATATACGGTTATATAACCAAAACCATGGTGGATTATTATTTCGTTTCCAAAACCCCTGTGCCTGGCGGCAAAAATCACGACTCCTGCTGCTGATGCCTGCACATCATTGCCCACATTTGTCGCTATATCTATGCCTCCGTGAAGGCTGCCCCTTCTTTTCTCATGAAATGAACTGCTTAAAACACCCGTTGTCGGCCAAATCGACGGTGTGTGGTCTACCATATAAATATGGTCTTCCATATGGGTTTTATCCTCTGATAACTTTGCAGACATCCCGGGAGCTTTAGCAATCAGGTCATCCAGTATCTTATTAATACTGTCCAGGTCTTCAGAATCCGTAAAATCGTAATAGAAAATCTCATTGGTATCATTTTGCATATCGATATCTGCGCTCAGGTCTGATACATATAGATCTAATTCATTCTCATAACCACCCTTGCCTGTTATATCTCTTACCATCTTGTCAAGGTCTTCGACCTGGGCAAGATAATCTTCTAGTATCTTTGTTTTAGCCTTAATTTCATCTGATTGAGCCTGCAGGTTTGCCATCTCGATTTCCTTATAGCTTATCTTTTCTTTTAGCCGGTCAAGTTCGGCAACCTTGTTATCAAGTTCATTTCGTACAAGATAGACATTGGATACAAGGATTACAACAGTAATAATTACAACACCAGCAAAGATAAATGCGGCACGCAGCCAGTTAAAGTGAATATGAATTTTCCTTATCCTTGTATCTGCATTAGATAAAACAAGTAAGGTAAAATATTTTTCCCGCTTGTTTAAACTCATAAAAAAGTTTGGTTAATGACAATCAATGCGACATGCATTTGTGTGGAATTATAACTGAAAATATTGATAAATCAATAAAAACGGCAAAAAAAATGAGATTATAAGACGAAAAAATTTTAAAATTGTTTTATTTCACATAATTTTTTGTAAATTACTCAGCAATAATATTGATTTTTACCTATAAAATAAAAGGTATCAAAGCTTTCCTTTTGCCGGGATAGTCAGGAAAATTAACTAAGTACCAACTGTGAGTTGAAATCGCCCTCGGAGCCAAATTTGCAATTGTAAAAACTGCAAAGGCAAGGCCCGGAAGGCTCCAGGTCGCTATTGCCCAACCGGTCCATTCTATTATTTCACCGAAATAATTCGGGCTGGAGATATACCTGAAAAAACCTCCGAAAGGTATCTTGTAAGCGCTGTCCCCGGGTTTTCTCAGGTTCCTCAATAGATGGTCAGAATATATGTTAATTACATAACCTGTAAAAAAAATAATTGTTCCAGTGATAAACCTGGGGTCTATAAGCCAGCTTGTATCATAAACGGGCGCAAAATAGAAAAGGTATCTACCGTTCAGGTAACCATTAAGTATATTGAATATTATTGAAAAAAGGACAATGATTACCGGAAAAGTATTCTTCCTGCTGCGGATGAGCAGGGAATAAATAAAAGTCCTTTGAAAATAGTGGACCAGCCATAAGAACAAAAATACTACTGCCACCATATTGTCTGTCCTGTTTCCAGCAAAAAAACAGATTATCATTACAAAAAATGCAGGTGACTCCATTATGACCCAGGCTACCTTGGGGTTTATCCTTAAACCCCAGCCCTTGCTTGTAAATCTGCCGTATGGGGCATTAAAAAAAAACAAGGCAGCAAATACCAGTAAAGATGTGACAAAAATAAAAAAAAGCAGAAAGTAATATATTAACTTCTCACTAACCATATGGCTGCCTCCCCCCAAAGCATTGGGAAGATTATAGAATAATTTCTTTACTAAAAAAAGCATTAAATTATTAATTATAAAGGATAAAATAATCAATTATATTTGATACTATTTTTTTTATCTGCAATAATTACAATTGTATGACAGAGATGGACGAAAAAAATAATTATCCAGATAAAAAATCAGGTAAAAAATCCACAAAGGGCTTTTACCAGGTAAGTTCCGGGGCGGAAAAAACCAGGCCAATGCCTGTTGCCGAACATACTTATTTTGTATTCAATGATTTAAAAAAAGGACAGATAAGACGGGGAAATTTTATTATAAGGAATATAGGCGGACTGTTTAAGGATTATGAACTTTCTACTTCTGACCCCGACTCCATATTGACAGTTACAAGTTTTTCCCCGCTTGATAAAAACCAGGTCGGAAAGCTGCCGCTTGAGATTTTCTTTGAAGTCTTTGCTCCGGAGTGGAGTAAGCAGTATTCTGCTGAAATAATAATCAGGCTGGATGATGAGTATGAAAAGATAACCATAGATCTTGATACCCAGACAAAGCCTGTAAATGATTTTGCCGGGATTTTTAATTTACCGGAAATTAAAAAGATCAATTCCCTTATAAAGAAACTTGAACAAAAAACGGGAGCAGAAATAGCAGTAGTTACAATCGACTCGCTTGAAGGAATCTCAATTGAAGAATATACAAACTCACTGTTTAATGACTGGGGCATCGGCAAGGAAGACCGGCAAAACGGTTTACTGCTTCTGATATGCACCAATGAAAATAAGTACAGGATAGAAGCAGGCCTGGGTCTTGAAGACCTGCTGGATCCAGGCTTTATAAACGGGCTATTTGAAAAACACATTATACCGAATTTCAGGGTAAAAAAGTTTGGCCCTGGTGTATATAAAACGCTTGAGGCGATTTCTGCAAGAATCATTGCAGACAATAAAAATACAAAAATATCCGGCTAGCCTGGCTTGGCAGGTATCAAATGGTGTTTTAAGCCTGATATTTCCCGAAACGATTTTAAAAAGCAGCCCTGAAAGTGTTACGTATATCGATGAAGAAGGAAAAGAATGCACTGTTGAAGGTGAGATAAGCGTAATACAGATAAGGTAGAATAAATAAATGATTTTTAATGAGTAATTCGCCCGGAATCCTTAAAAATAAAAAATTCCTGATCCCTTTTATAATTTTACTTGTATTAATTTTTTTTCTTTGTCAACTTCTTTTACTTCATATTCTT